>CAZLVV010000013.1:0-27007 GCA_964563385.1 uncultured Gammaproteobacteria bacterium | reverse complement strand
TTTGCATACTCCCTGCTTATCCAAGGAGTGCCATATGTATCTGAGCTTATGCATTCACCTTAAATTTCTATAACCTTATTTATCTTTTACGAGGCTACGCGCTATATGATTATGGATTCGATTTGTTTTCATGCTATCTTTAATTATATATTTATAAAATCTTGTTTGTTATAACAATTAACCTGCTATTTTTAATATTTCTTACTAAAGTAAATAAATAGATTTACAGCCGAATACAATATAACTTAATCATAACAATGGTGTAATGATTTTAGTGCATGCATTTACAACAGATTCCAGAATAATCGTAAAAATTTAAAATATAAATGCATATTATCTTAACCTTTTGTCAATTATTAATATAAATTATTGATATATACAAAATCCTCCGATTAACGGAGGATTTTATTTTTTGATCGAAAAATTAGCGAGCTTCTGTTGGTCGGGCCATATTGACCACGATTTGACGTCCACCCATATCTGTTTCATTGAACATTTCGATGGCTTTTTTAGCAGAGGCATCGTCTGACATCTCTACGAAGGCAAATCCGCGAGGACGGCGTGTTTCACGATCCAAAGGAATGAACACGGAAACGACATCACCAGCTTGGCTAAAAAACTCTTCGAGCTCTGCTTCGGTTGTACGGTAAGGAATACCGCCGACAAATAATTTTGTAGGCATGCGTTTGTTACATGAAGAATTAAACTGGACTTCTTTGCGCACACCTAGACGTAAAACACATCTTTACTCCTTCGACCATGTTACGCATAGCGTAATAGAATGGCATTCGCACGAACTTTCCATGAATAAAATAGTATAGAAATACAAATTTGGCAAGTCTTGAATTAGGCGAGATGATTTGTTTTATTATTAACCAAACATTAGCCATTCTGGCTTAAAAATTAATAACAAGCCAACAATTACCATAACCGCTCCCCCAATCAGATGCGAATAACGCGCATATTTATTGCCTAGGCCAGTCATCTTTAAAGTGAGCATGGCAAGAATGAAGACAATCAAATCATCCAAAATAAATATAAATATATATAATATAAGATAGGCATAATATTGCCAGGTTGGAAGATTGTTTAAAGCTAAAATCTGAGTAAATACAACGGGCAAGCCAGCTGAACAAAGAAGCTCGACAAGATTGACAGCAACCGCCAAAGCAATAATTCCGGCCAAGGCAAACAAAAAAGATTGACGTTGGGTAATCTCTTTTAATTTAGAAAAAACTTTTTGACGCTTTTCAGCTCCGGTTATTTTGCAAACATTTTCTTTGTTTACGAAAAACTCGCGAAGATTATACGCTCCTCCACCCAAAGCAACCATGCCGATTATCAGACGCAACCAAAAAAGGAAGCCGATAAATAAAATCAAATTGAGCCAAGCAGACATGAATAAAAAATACACTGAACCGGAGGCTATAATAAACACACTGCCCAAAATCCACATACGACGTTTGTTTCGCATTCCTAAAAGCAAACTGATTAAAAACACCAAAACCCACATGGCACAGGGATTGAATCCATCTAAAGCTCCGATTACAATTGTTAAAACAGGTAAAGACATTGAAGATAAATTCAACTCGCCTAATAATGGAAAATGTAGAGTTTTAGCTGCCTCGGAAATAACATTAGGATTTTGAGCCTCTGTTTTTTGAGAAGAGCTGGATGGCTCGCTGGACATATCGGTGACGGTTTCGATGTTGATCATGGGCTCCGATTCAATATCTACACTTGTCGAATCAAAATTAAGAGAATCTTTTTCTGTTACAATAACAGAATCTTGCATTGATACATCAGGGATTTGCGCCGATTCTTGAATTTGCGGAGGAATAACAGGATCGATCGACTTTCCGATAAAAGGCGCAATAATATCAGTACAGCCAATAGTAAGACAACGATTCACAGCCTGCCTAATCTGCTCGCCTGTTACGGCTTCGTTCAAATAACCTATAATGATTTGATCTCCGATAACCGTAAAAGGGACGCCTTGAATATCCGTTCCCGTTTGTTCACCGATTTTAATCATCAAATCCAAGTTAGTACGATTTTTATAAATCTCAAAATCCTGAACTTGAATATTTGGATCTTCTTGTTTAAGTTTTTCCAAGAAAATTTTTTCCGCGGCACAATGCGGACATCCATCACCCCAAAACAAATAAATTGGAGCAATGGTTTGGGCTGTTGCAGGCTTAAAAAATATTAGAAATGAGGCGACTGTTACTAAGAATAAACCGATAAATATTTTAATTTTCATAGATTATTTATTTGATATATCTATACGGATAGCTTTACCTTGAATAATGGCTTGGGCAAGTTTTTTCTCTGCGGACTGAATTAGGCGATGAAATGTACTTTGTGAAATATTCATGCGTAAAGCTGACGATATTTGATCTAAATCGTTAACATGGTAAAGACGCAGAGCCTCGATCTCGTCTGTTGAAAGAATCTCTTCTTCAAGAGATTTTAACGGAATGCCACGAGGCTTAAAATATAAGACGCTCGGATTACTCCGAATGCGCCTTATTTTGCGAGGACGCACCATAAACAACATTATAACTCATTTTAGATGGCGCGTCTCCCCATGCCACGTCTAGCGCCAGTACCAACCCCTCTACCACGTCTAGCGCCAATATTCATTCTGTGATTAAGTGGAGTTTTTATTTCACCCCTCTCATCATTACATTTTCCAAGACCACAACCTGTTTTTGGACCCTTTCCTAATGGTCCGGTTTTGTCTAAATTAGGCATAAATTGAATAATAACTTATAGCTAATTTTCAATAACCAAACAATAAATATTTGATTAAACTTGAAATTAACAATAGTTATTTAAATAATAATAAGATTTACTTTTATTATGAATATATATTCATAATTCTTTTTTGTCAAGTTTTGAATATGTATGTTAATATTGGAAAAATATGAAGATAATAGCTTACTTATTATTTCTTGGTTTTGTTTTAACATCTTTTGGAATGGGATGTACTGAACAAAAAATACCGATAGAGCACGAAACACCAAAGAAAGCCGCAGTTATTTCTTTATCTGAAACGCTTGTAAGTGTGGATGAAGCAAGCTCCGCAAAAAATGAGCCCGTGCCAAATGCACAAAACGCAATGCCTTGTTTACAATTTAAACACAGACAAGGTTTATTAAAATGGTTAGCTGATTATGAAGTGCAACAATCAGAAGATGCGATAAAAATGGCTGAACGTATTCATTTACCAAATGTGCCGGATAGTGATTTTATAACTGTATTTAAAGCGTCACAAACGCAAGAATCTTTACAAACCAGTTTATGTAATATCCACCAAGAATTACAAATTTTTACTTGGGCTGTTGAATTTGCGGAAAAAACTATCATTTACACATATAAAAAACCAAGTTTTAAATCTCTAGATGTTGATATTTCGGCCAGAACTAAAGAAGCAATTAAAGAAAATACGAACATGCTTGAGGCTGGACTGCCAGCATGTTTACCAAAGGCAATTACCGAATCCGAATTAATTTGGTTTTGCGGAACTCCTTATGAGGCATGGAAAGAGGTGCATGTGAATCGTAAAATGGGAAATATGACACAGTTACTATGCGAACCAAATGAAGTGGGCAAGCCGGGCGCGGGATGTTTAGATCCAACAAAATAATAACTTTAGGATTGAGCGCTTATGCGTTAACTTCTTTTGTTTTATGAAAATCAATATGGATAAACACGTGGCTCAAATTAAAACTTATTATCGAAACAAAAAAATCCTTTGCCAGGATGATTATGAATTGTATTAATATTCAATATTTGTCGAATATTTTTATTTATTAAAGAAATGCTTCCAAACAAAAAGAGAAATTAATGAAAAAATAGATAAGATTGATTAGAACGATGATCAAAAAGGCTCTAGCTCGTTATGCCAGATTAACTTGAAAGAATGAGAACTGTGTAAATAAAACTAAAAGAAGTATTGGTCAAATTTTGTAAATTTGATACTGTTACTCATTGAAAGCTTCATTAGAAGTAGATTTATGAATGTATAAAGCGCAAGACATCAACCTAAATAGCTGAAATTTGAATGTAGTAATTAAAATCGCAAAAATTACGAGTGTCTGTATATGAAATAGAGATGAAAATTATTCGGATAAATTTTGTTTATTGATATAATGCGGAATAATTAGTTTAATTTATCCAAATTTCCTAATTACGGCTTTAACAGTCCCCTGTATTACTGGGTCGTAGCAATATATTGGCTTCATAGAAGAGTTGGCGGGTTGAAGTCGAATGCGATCGCGTTCACGGTAAAAACGTTTAAGAGTAGCGTAGGCGTTATCAAGGAGAGCAACGACCACATCGCCGTTTTTTGGGCTAGGATTACGTTCTACAACAACATAATCACCGTCAAAAATACCATCTTCGATCATGGATTGCCCTTTGACACGCAAGACGAATGAATTGGCTGAGTTGGGAGCGAGATCCACTGGGACAGCGATGGTTTCACGTTCTTCGATGGCTTCTATGGGTTCACCTGCGGTAATAAGACCCACTAAAGGAAGCAAAATGCTCTTACCCCAACGCACAGCTTTATCGGTGGGTTCAAGCTCACGCGCCGAACTGCCAACTTTTAAGAAACCCCGTGAACGTAAAGCTTGAACATGCACATGGACCGTGGAAGGAGAAGCAAGATTAAGCCCATCTGCGATTTCACGAAAAGACGGCGCGTAACCGCGATCATTGATGAACTCGATTATGTAATCGAGAACCTCTTTTTGCTTGGGGGTAAGTGGAGATAACATATAACGATACATAATTATGAATACTAGCGAATTATGAGCTTGCTATTTTGTTTTTTATTTTATCTCATGAGATAAAAAACTATTCGTAATTTATAAAGTTAATTTAATTATAGAACAAAAGTAGAACACTTGTCGAGAGGAATAAATTGCCTTAATAGAGTATAAAATTAAAAACTTTCCACATCTGTTATTCTAAAATGTTATATCCACTTACTGCTTGATAACTGTTAATGGCTGTTGCATGGAATAAGAATTAAGAATACTATATGTTCTTAAACAATAGTGAATTACAATATGCAAAATAATCAAAGAGATGCGTCACTGAAATATCACTCATATAAAAAACCTGGAAAAATAGGCTTATCGATTACAAAACCATGTACGACGGCCGAGGAATTAACCCTTGCCTATTCGCCGGGCGTGGCTTATCCTTGTTTGGAGATTAAAAATAACGCAGAAGATGCTTACAAATATACGACTAAACCTAATTTGGTTGGTGTAATAAGCAATGGAACTGCTGTTTTGGGATTGGGTAATATTGGAGCCTTGGCGAGTAAACCGGTTATGGAAGGCAAGGGGGTGTTATTTAAAAGATTTGCAAATATAGATGTATTTGATATTGAAGTGGACGAACATGATCCAGAGAAATTTATTGAAACGGTAGCAAGATTAGAACCGACTTTTGGCGGAATAAATTTGGAAGACATAAAAGCGCCAGAATGTTTTAAGATTGAAGAAGAATTGAAGCAACGTATGAAGATTCCGGTATTTCATGACGACCAACACGGAACAGCAATTATTGTGACTGCCGGATTAAAAAATGCTTTGGAGATCGTTAGCAAAAAAATTGAGGAAATAACAATCGTGGTAAACGGAGCTGGCGCGGCGGCGATAGCCATCTCGCATTTATTATTGGACGCTGGAGTAAAAAAAGAAAATCTATTTATGCTGGACAGCAAAGGTTTGATTACAACATCGCGAACCGATCTTAATGAATATAAAGGATATTTTGCGCAGAAAACTGATGAAGCAGATCTTGCACAAACCATAAAAGAAAAAGATGTATTTATAGGAGTATCTACAGGAAATGTTTTGACGATAGATATGATAAAATCCATGAACTCCAAACCCATCATCTTTGCTTTAGCGAACCCGACTCCAGAAATTGATCCTCAAATAGTGCGAGAAGCCAAACTGGACGCAATTATTGCCACAGGTAGAAGCGATTATGCCAATCAAGTAAATAATGTGCTTGGATTTCCATACGTTTTTAGGGCTTCTCTGGATGTGCAGGCTACAGAAATAAACAAAGAAATGAAACTTGCGGCGGTTGATGCAATCGCCAAACTTGCGCATGAACCTGTGCCACAAAGCGTTATTGATGCATATAAACAAGATTTTACATTTGGTCCCGAATACATAATACCTAAACCATTTGATCCTAGATTGCTTGAACGCATCCCCCCAGAGATAGCACAGGTGGCAATGGATACTGGTGTGGCGAGAAAAATAATTAGTGACATGAATGCCTACAAAAATGAATTAAAAAATATTTCTGAAGCATTGATGCAAGGTGATTTCTGTTATAATTGCATGCCCAAAAAAGAAGATTTGTTAGCTTAACGATAAATAAGAAAATCTGAATCTGAATATAAAAATAGAAATTCTGATGTTCAAATAAATTACGATAAATAATTACATAATATAAATTTGGGCGAGAATCAATTTGATGATAAAAAATTAAATAATTTTAAGAATCTATCTTTAAGCAAAACTTATTGCACGGTTATTTATTATGGCATCATTTAGAGATGATGATTTTTTTCTTGTTGCGATGAGTAAAAAGTTAATAAACTAAATAGAAATAATCTGAAATAAGGTATAATAAAATATTTAAATCAAAACAGAATACTAGCATGAAGGAATGTAAAAAAAAATAATGGATAATGATTATCAAAATGAATTTTAATTTTTATTTGAATTTATTAATCTTGACCTATAGATAATGATATGAAAAAATTAAAATATTACTTTTATTAATTAATGTTAGATGTGTCCAATGTATTTATTTTTTGCGGATTGTGGACTATAAAGAACGGAATTGAATGTTCATCAAACTCTTTAAATATATTGTTTTTGCTACTGCTGGAAATGCCGTCTCAATTTACACTGTTAATAAGCTGACTAATTAAAATTTATGCAAAATGAATTGGATTTAGTAAGAAAGTTTCATGATAAATTTAAAATATTAATATCCAAAAATCCAAGTCTTATTCCTAGAGACAGATATCAAAATCGTTATAAACTAATGAAAGATGAAGTTGAAGAGTATTTTGAAGGAGCGCGTAATGAGGATTTAGAAAATATCGCTAAAGAATTGGCTGACATTCTATATGCGGTTTACGGGACTGTTTTGGAACATGGCTTGCAAGACAAAATAGCGGATATTTTTACGGAAGTTCATCGTTCCAATATGAGTAAAGATTATCACGAATATAAACCGATAAAAGGAACAGGATATTTTAAAGCGAATATGAAAAAATACTTATAATAAAATTAATTAAATTTATACATAAATATTATTTATATGTTTAAAAATATGTTAAAAGAATTCAAAGAGTTTGCCATAAAAGGCAACGTAATGGATATGGCTGTTGGCATCATCATTGGCGCCGCATTTGGCAAAATAGTCAGCTCTTTGGTGTCTGATATTATCATGCCTCCAATCGGAATTCTGGTTAATGGAATTGATCTTTCTAGATTCGCTCTGACTTTAAAAAAAGCTACTGAAACAAGCGAGGCCGTTACTTTGAACTATGGTTTATTTATCAATTCGGTAGTTGATTTTGCGATTATAGCTTTTGCAATCTTTCTAATAGTTAAGCAAATAAATAAATTCAAAAAAAAGGAAGAAAACAAACCTGTTAAAACGCCAGAAGATATTGTATTGCTTAGAGAAATACGAGACGCGCTAATCAAGAAAGATTGAACATGAATGCTATTGAACTAATTTCAACTACAAATAATAATTAACAATATCTTTATTTAACTAGCTTTATTAAATCAATAATGTATATCGCATGATTTCTATATTGATTTTTATTAATAGTAATAAATTCATATCATGTCATATAAGCGATTTAATCATTATGCATTTATACAAATGATAGAATTGATTGAATACCACATTTTATAATCAACTGATATTTTTTAATTATTAATTAAACGAGTCTATCGACTCTGTTTATTTTTTTGATGAAATGATAAAATAAAGCAGGATGATTATGAAGGATAATGGTTTTCTACAAACTCTACGCATAATAAGTTTTGCCGGAAAAAATCGCTTGCGAATTTTTACCGATTTGCCAGAAGAAAAGAAGGCACAAATACTATTAAAATTATCGAAAAATATAAGTAAAACTTTGATCGCAGATCTTAAAGACGCTGAATTGATTAGAATTCTCGAATACCTTGATCCAGACGAAGCCACGGATTTAATACGATTAACTCCAAAAAATAGACAGAAAAAAATAATTAAGAAACTAACTTTAAACTTAAAGCAGTCTGTTCAATTTTTAAATCAATTTGATCCGGACTCCGCTGCTGGTTTGATGAGTTTGGATTATATTCAAGTTGACCATACAGACAGTTTTGAAAAAGTTGCGAAGCAATTTAAAATTCACGAGAACCGTACTGACAGATTACCGGCAATTTTAGTTTTGAAAGACGGATTATTAAAAGGTTACCTACCTGGGCACGAATTAGGATTTGCAAAACCATCGGAGAATATTGGTAGTTTTACAAAAAAGATTCCGGGAGTTAAACACAATGCTTCCAAAGAAGAAGTTTTGCAAATTTTTCAATCACATCCTCATAACAAAATTGTTGTCTTGGGAGAAAGAAACAATATAATCGGAGTTATTTATTCCGATGATCTTCTGCGCGTTATTAATAAAAACACAGCTGGACATCTTTATGATTTTGCGGGTGTCAAAAAAGAAGAAAGTATTTTCGATGGCGTCAAACAAAAAGTCAATAACCGTTACAAATGGTTGATAATCAATTTAGGAGCAGCGTTTTTGGCCGCATTTATTGTTAGTTTATTTGAGGGTACGATATCCAAATATGTATTATTAGCTATTTATATGCCCATAGTAGCGGGCATGGGCGGAAACGCTGGGACTCAAACTCTAGCGGTTTTAGTAAGAGGAATCACTCTAAAACAAATCGATCTTAAGACGGCTTTGCCAACTATAAAAAAAGAAATCGTGGCAGGAATTATCAACGGGGCGATCACAGGATCCTTGGTTGCTGTTGTTGTAATTTTGATAAATAAAGATGTTAAAATAGCATTTATTTTGGCGGTAGCAATGATAATCAATCTTTTGGTAGCGGGTTTTTTTGGAGCGCTTATACCTTTAATAATGAAAAAACTTGGCAAAGACCCGGCTACGAGCGCCACTATATTTATTACAACCGCAACCGATGTACTTGGCTTTATAGTATTTTTGGGATTGGCGACTATTATCTTACGATAATTAAACAATTACTTTATCTTTAACCTTAAATTAAAATAATAAGATTATGAATATGCAAAAAATCGCTTTATCGTTTATAGGAATTTTACTGATTGCAAACCTTGCAGGATGTGGACAGCCGATTCAAGATAAAGAGCAAGAATATGTTACGAGTACAATAAATACACCAAAAGCTCAACCATTAAAAAATGATTGTACGCAAGCTTGTAGCAATTATGTAGCCAAATGTTTAACATTGGTGCCAAGTGCCAATCAAGCACTTTTTCAAGAAGGGCAAGAATCCTGCGAATTGGAATGCGCGTCATGGAACGAGAAAAAAATTCAATGCATAAAAGACGCGCTAATTTGTGAGGATATGACCAATATCTGCGGTCTATAAATCTATCATTTATAATATCCTATGCGCATGAATCGAGATGTTTATTATTTTTTTATTGTTTGCTTAATTACATCACTTGCAATTGTGTATTTTATTATACAACCGTTTCTGACAACGCTTATATTGGCGGCTATTTTTGCTTTTATCTTTCAGCCTGTTTATCAAAGATTTATGATTTTATCCAAAAACAAATCTGGAATTTCGGCATTGCTTTCAACTTTGATAGCTATTGTATTAGTAATGCTACCTATTTTGTTTATAGGAACCTTAATATTAAAAGAAGCTGCGGATTTATATCGCGACCTATCACGAGGTAACACGAGCGTATTGATCGGTATGATCGAACAATTATTAAATCAAGCGCGTGCAACGATGATTATTCCCGAATCATTTAAAATTGATTTCAATCAATACATCAAACAAGGATTAGAAGTTCTAGTAAAAAATCTGGGGGTAATTTTCTCTAGTTTTGCTAGCATGCTTATTAATGCGGTCGTATTTTTAATAGCTTTTTACTTTTTTCTTAAAGATGGAGGGAAATTAAAAGATTATTTGATTGAATTAAGTCCGCTTGATGATAAGGATGATGAGTTAATCGTTACAAAATTAAGATTAGCCATATCCGCAACAATAAAAGGTAGTTTAACCATAGGATTAATTCAAGGAACTTTAACAGGAATTGGTTTTGCAATTTTTGGCGTGCCTAATCCGGTACTTTGGGGTAGCGTGGCAGTTATAGCGGCGCTTATCCCAGGAGTGGGTACTTCCCTGGTGTTGGTTCCTGGTATCATATTCTTGTTCTTAACCGGAAACTTATTTGGTGGATTTGGTCTTTTGGCTTGGGGATTGTTGGCTGTTGGCTTGATAGATAATCTACTTGGGCCAAAACTAATTGGCGAAGAAATGCAATTACACCCACTGGCCGTTTTTTTAACAGTATTAGGAGGTTTGGCATTTTTTGGACCCTTGGGTTTTGTTCTTGGCCCCATGACCATGAGCTTAGCAATGGCGCTTATTGATATTTACTTCTCCTTAAAAGTCCGAAATAAAAAAGCTAACTGCAAATGATAATCTAATGGGATTATTCACTGAATAATATTAAAATTGTGTTATAAAAAAATTCTCTCCTTGGATTTAAAAAATCTTTTAGATTTATAACAAAACCATGACTCTCTTTAATGTCAATGGCGTATCTCTTGGGAAAGAGATAGCTTGATGAAAATTGCCGATATACTATACACTCGGTACAATCTTTTTTGGAATAATTTGTTTTTTATCTTCTAATTAATAGCGAATTATTTTCGTAAGTTTGATGATACCAATTTAATTCTATACGATTTTTATGTAACGCTGATTGGAATTATAATTTTTTTATTTTTAAACGATTAAAACCCATATTGTAATCATAAACGCAAGATTGAGCGACTCTTTGCGATTTACGGTTTTTAGTTTAATGTTTGAATTGATTATTTTGAATCTATGCCCGAAGGACCCGAGATACAATCTATTGTAACCGATCTGAAAAAATTGATTATAGGCCGGCAAATTTTGGATTTAGTTACGAATAATTATACACGAAGACTTTTTGGCAAAGCTGATATTGATGTGATTCGTAGGCAAATTCGAGGAGCTACAATAATTAATGTTACAAGAATTGGCAAGAATATTGTAATTAGATTGATAAATAATATCTATTTAGTTGTGCATTTGCGAATGACTGGACAGATTTTTCTGCGAAAAGAAATTCCCAAATTTTGCCGACTGACCATTAAACTCGACCAAGAAGATAATCTATATTTGGCGGACATGAGAACATTTGCGACTTGCGAGATTTTTAACGCGGATGAAATGCTTGATTTTGAGAAGAAAAAGAAAATTGGAGTTGATGCTCTTTCTCCTGCTTTTAGTATTAACGATCTTAAACAGGCTTTGCGAAGTAAACGAAAAATATCTGTAATTTTGTTAGATCAGGCTAAAATTTCTGGTTTAGGAAATATTTATGTAAATGAAAGTTTGTTTCTAGCAAAAATCCATCCATTGCGCAAGGCAAATAGTTTATCTAATAATGAGATCCAGCGACTATATAAAGCGATTAAAACTGTTTTAACGAAGGCAATTAAACATCATGGTACAACTTTTTCGGATTATCGTCTGCCAGGAGGCGAAATGGGAAGCTATCAGAAACATCTAAATGTATTTAGACGCAAAGGCAAAGCATGTAAAAAATGCAGAACAGAGATAAGAAGAGAAAAGTTAAGTGGGAGGAGTGTTTTTTACTGCCCTAAATGTCAGAATTTTAATTCTCTCAATTAACAAAAAAATCCGCATTAGCAATACGGATATTTTGGATAGAAAAATAACAATCGAACTAACATTTGAAATTTTGTATTTTCCCTACAAAAAGACTGGTATATCATCTTCTTTTTTTTGATTTAACTATTTTAACCTACTCTTTTTTAGATTTTGTAATTGATCTTAAAGAATATTACGCATTTAAAAACAGCCTGTTGAGAATAATTGCAATATAAATTACTTAAGACTACAAGCTTAAAAATCGTTATAAATAGCTTGAAATATTCCTAACTGATTTAGCTTGATTAATTTAAATATGAATAAAGATTCAAATGATTAAAAAACCGCCCAATAGCGGTTTTAGAAAAGGCCTTGATAGTCAGCTATGGCAAAGGCGCAAATGGTTGATGCGTCTGTAATTCGACCATCGGCAATCATTTGTCGGATTACTCCCACGGAATAAGCGCAGAGCACGATGGCATTTTTATCCATCTCATCTTGCGCGGGATTTTTTGCTATTTCAATTTTGTGCGAGATAAAAACGTGACCCCACATTTCTGCAATACCATTAGCTTCTTGAAATTTGCCGATCATTCTAAGATCTTGTGCAGTAAAACAAGTCTCTTCTTCTAATTCTCGACGAGCAGTAAGCAACAAATCTCCACCATCAGAATTGCCCATGGGTAATTCGAGAGTAACCTCTCCGGTTGTATAGCGATGTTGACATACCATAAGTATTTGACCACCGTTATTTTGTGCGATTACAACCGCGTGCGGAGCTATGCGCACTACAAAATAATCGCATTCATGCCCGCCAGGAGAGATAACATGATCATGATCCACTCTGTAGAATTTTTTATTTTGGTTACCAAAACTGTAATGGTGCTGTGTGTAGAGTTTTCTCCATGTTCCGAACTGCATTGCTACTCCTCCTGCGTGAAACCTAAACCTTAAATTAATGCCTACCAATAAAAACCGCTAAATGAATTAGTCAAGCGCTATTTCTTATATTGTTTGACAATTGAACTGACTCGAAAACCAAGTATTTTATTCGATGAGATCTTCTTGTTTATCCTCAGTGAATTCAACACCTGTAAAATCAATAGCCCAAGCGAACCAATCACTAAAATCTTCACTATCTTGCGGAGCGTTTTTAGCTTTAAGATTTTCTGCAAAAAAACTAATCATAATATGCCAAGCCTCAAGCACATCCTCATCCATGACACGTACTTGAATAGACTCGTAAAGATGAAGTACTAAAAAACGCAAACCATCCTTCCCAAGATCAAGAATTTGATCCATGGTGCTGGAAATAAGAATCCGATGATATACGGAACTTGTACCTATGCTGATTTCCAACTCAAATAAACGGAATATCTTAGCAATTGCTTCGGGAATCTTAGGATTATCCTCTTCTATAGTATTCAATTCTTCGCAAAGATCTTCGGTTTCGGCTTTAATATTAACCAAACTCATGATTTTTATCGCCTCCCTTGTTAATGTGCTTGCTTATTAAAGCCTTAAAAAAACTAGATGTCAATCATTTTAAAACCATATTAATGTTGACAAGAATCCAAAAATCTGATATAGTCTAGCGATTAAATTACTAATAATATCGTTAAAAGTCTTAACGTCATAACGTCTTAACGTGAATGAAGAAAAACTGCGGATACAGGATCCGTGAAGATTCAACGTAAAAATCCGCCAAGGGCGGACAAGCGCCAAGGGTGCGGATGTTCGATGTTCGTCTCCGTTATCAGGTTATTAAACCCGATAAACAAACGGGGCAAGTGTTCGACGATAAATCTATGAAAGATTTTAAAAAAGGTGGGTTTGATAGAAGAAACCGCAATGATCGCGGATTTGACAGAGGAGGGCGCGGATTTGAGAAAAAAATGTTTCCGGCAACATGCGCCGAATGCGGTGATAGATGTCACGTACCATTCAGGCCTACGGGCGATAAGCCGGTGCTTTGTAATAATTGTTTCCGTGGAAGTGGAAGCGATGACCACGGATTTAAACTACAAAGACGCGAAGAACGTTTTTTACGCGATGAAAAATTGGCCCGTAAAGATGATAATCGCGAACAATTTGAACAATTAAACGCCAAGTTGGATTTAATCTTGAAAGAGATTGAAAAGCTTAAACAAACGAACAAAATTCATACAGTAGAAACACTCGAAGGCTTAAACTTATCTGATATTAAACAGGCTAAAAAAATCGAAAAGACTGAAATTAAAGAAACTACTCCAGAAACTGCAATTGAAAAAAATCCAACAAAAAAAGTGACTAAGCAGGTAGCAAAAAAAGCAAAAAAATAACCTACCAAATTAAATTTGCTAGAACTAGCGACAAGAATAAGAAAATGGAAATCAGACTTAAGAGAGTCTGATTTTTTATGGCGCAATTCAATCACGTGACAACATGAAAAAAATGTAAAACTAAAATAAATTATTAAGATCTTGTTTAATCCGGAACAAAGAAGGAAATGTTATGTTTTTTCGAGATATGACCATATCAGAAGAATTAAATATAAATAGAGTAAGATTTAGAGCTGAATAAGATGCAAAATATATCGATAAAAATATTTGCTATGCGATTATAAATGAAACCATAAAAATTAAATTACTTTAGTTAAGTTGAATAATAAAATCCCGCTAAATGCGGGATAAAGGTTTGATAAAAAGATTATTAAAGCGGAAGGCGAAATGCTGAAAATGTGCCTTCCACATCTTCGCCAGCTAGAACTATGCCTTCAATTTGAATTCCGGTATTTTCGATAGTTCGATAACCCATGTTATCAATATAAAAATCCATTTGTTTTTCGTAGATAACTCCACTACCTCGGCTGTTTAATGAGAGAAAGCGTCCATCTTGACTGATAGAAATAGTTTCGCAATCCACGCCCGGATCTGACGTGAACTCTTTTCCGGTAAAGCACCATGACCCCTCCATGTTGGCGACAGCGTAAACGGGCAAAGAACGACAAAGCGGAATATGATTTGGATCTTGCCAACCGTTCTTTGGCGTAACACAAATACTTAATTGTGTTTCTGGTTCGGCTGTTAATCCAGCTGATGAAAAAATATCTCGCGATGCCTCAAGTTCAATAAATGATTTTTTTGAATCTTGCTTTTGATCTATAATGCGGACAATGGAAGGATCTTGAATATCCCAAACAAAATCCGCCTCTAAATAAATAATGCCTTTAGGGCCAGCATAAATAGCTTCAGCTGTTACTTTATGGCAAGATTTATTTTTCCCTACATTAAGCGGTACTGCGATTTCATCCGGTTCACGCTCACAACTTGTAATTAATATGGCATTGATTTCTTTTTTAGGAACAATGGGAAATTTGACTGAAATGGGATGATTTTCTGAGATATTTAAGAGGTTATTGCCAGTAAAAGTAATGATCGGTTTAATTTTTTGCCCAATATTTTCATTATCAGCTTGTGTTTGAGATGCTTTGATCGTGTTTTGATCGTCGGTATAAAATAAACAACCGAACTCACTAAAGAAAACTGCAACACTAATAGCTGAAGCCACGAGCCAATATAATTTGCTTTTCATGACATCCTCCAATCTGATTAATAAAAAGAGCGACGAAAGATTTAGACTTTCATCGCCCTTACACCTATTATTAAGTGTGACTCAATTTAAAAAAATGTCAAGGGGATAAATTTTACTCTCTGGCGTTTATTATATTTGATAAACTTTGTTGTTAACTTTATTGATTGATAAGATGATGACGATAGATTGCGACGATTCGACGTTTAGGTTTACCTGTTTTGGTACCAAAAGTAAAATGATGAAAAGCAGGTTTACCGGTTTTGGAATTGTTACTGATCGCCTTATTTTTGCCAATAAATATTCCCACATGAGCATGTTTTGCGCCGGATCCGAAATTTATGGGCTCCCAAAAAAGTATGTCACCAATTTTTGGTTGACGAACCTTGCGCCAATTTGATAATTCCATGTCTTTCTGCAAACCAGAGACGGTTAAATGAGGTTCGTTAATCAGTTTAAAAAAATGCAATAGAGCGGAAACAAAAAATGCGCAAGAAAGATTGCCATTTTCAACCAAATCTTTTGATTTGCCGTTTATTGCACCATAAAAATTTTGAAACATTGTTATGCCAATGGCTTTTCTGGCCATGGTTAAAAAAGTTTTAGAAATATTGATCTCTACGATGTTTTGATTATTCATAAGATAAATGTAACCAAAATGATTATTTAAAGCAAATATAAATTAAAACCCCCTTGATGGGGGATATGGAATTAGAGAATGTTTGCAATAGCATCCAAGTCTTGTTTAACCAAACGCCAATCATCTTCTATGATATGCGTTTCAGTAACTTTTAATAGTCCTAATACTTCATTTTTAACTGGATGAAGCAAAACCTGATCTTCGCATTTAGCCAACTTATTTCTGAATTCAACGATGCGCGCTTTAAGATCCGCGAATCTTTTAGGAGATAATGTTGCTGAAATAATAATTCGATGTTTTTCTTGAGTTTTACTACGTTTAGCGCGTTCGCTCCGCGTCAATTCGGCGATCAAATGTGATAACGGAAAGATAATATCCCGTTGTAGAGTATCAAGAACAAAAACCCACCTAACACCTTCGCGTAAGCGAAAAAGAGATTTGCCATAACTAGCGCTATCACCATCCAAAATATTTTTGATGGCGAATTCAATATCGCGAATAGTATGAAATGCGTTCTTGCGAAATGGTAATAATATGACACCACTAAATAAATCGCGAAATAATGACAGTTCATTGATTTGACGCTTGGCATCGTGTTTCATGAATAAGGTTCGTTGTTTGATCGTTTGAAGTTTACAAAAACTATTCCAAAACCTTTGATACAAATCAATTTGTGTGGCAATCAATCTTGAAGTTTGCAAAGCTTTTTGATCCATATGCATAGAGAGCCATTGCATTGCCTCTTCGCGCTCTAAAAGACTCCAGATTGCTCCGCCCATACTCATGGCTTGAGCTGGAATATTGATACGCCCCAATGAATCCTCGGCTATCAATCCGCGCATCATGCGCGCGGTTGCCTTTTGTTTGTTTTCATCTACTTTCCATCCATAACGTTCAACTAAATGATTCATGCCTTTGTTTAAATCACGTAAGACATGTTCGAAATGAGGACCCATGCGAAGCAAAAAAATTACATATTCGCGCAAAGTGGAGATATCGATAGTCAAATCAGCAATTTCAGTGCCTTTGGCTTTAGAATATAAACCATAATTTTGTACGGCATGTTTAGCTCCACGTTCCGCCTCATAGGCATCGTGATAAATGATATGAGTTGAAGAATTATCCGAACGCTTTGCTAAATTACGGTTAGGACGAAAGATTATGCCCGGAAAAAATAATTCATGCTTGCGTGAACCGTCGGGGAAGATTAAAAAAGCTTTTTTTAGCAAAATGGCATCACCCCAGGGCAATTGCTGGATTGGAGCTTTGAGAAAACCTCCACGATTTTTAATTAAACCATTTTCAATATATTTACCATAATTAGGATGCATTATTATCTCCTTTTTTGATTGTGCTGAACTGTATGGAAACAAATTTTTTACGCTTTGTCAATGAACAAGGTTAATATTAATATCATAAAAGACGCTAATTAGCGTCTTTTATACTATCAAAATTTAAGCTATTATTTACTGCGACTTGCCTCGACCGTATTGCCATAAGCGCCCATGTTAACTCTATTACCGTTCGGAGAAGTTTCTTTGGAATAAGAAGCTGTGGGATTACCTGCATCAATAGCCGGACTATGGAAAGAGTCAATTACCCAAGATCCATCTTGTAGATTATAGCGACCGGTAGTTGAACGAAGATGATAATCATTGTTGGAAGCATTGGCAAATAGAGGATCTGAATTCAGATTTCCACTTCCGGACCATGCTTCAGAACTTAATGAATAAGAAACATTAATTGAGCTACCAGAACGAACATAGAAATCATCGCCATTGCCCCAGAAAATAGAATTACTGATTGTTGCGGTTGAAGCATTATCCACATAAACACCATTACCACCATTTCCAGAGCTTCCCGTTGAATTATTATAGGCTATGGTACTATTTGTAATATAAACATGAGATGAAACAGGTCCATCATCCACAGCCACTCCAGCCCCCTGACCGTTACCAGTTCTATTACGATAAACTAAATCATTATTCATATAAGCAACAGCTCCTTCATCGATGAATACCCCGGCTCCATACAATGGAGAGTAATTGTCGAATATCTTATTGGAATTCATACGGGCGACCGTGCCTTGACTATGAAATAGAACACCGCCTCCCCAACCGTAATCCATGGATACACGATTACCAGACACGATGTTATTACTGAAGGTAATTTTGCCATTTAAGTAAACTCCACCTCCATGATCATCATAGCTTGTATTGTTTTGTATTTTATTGTTATCAACCAAAATATCAGTTGACGCAGAGCCATAGATAGCTGGACCACGTCCGCCCTGATTGGAACGAATAATATTATTGACTATTTTAGAATTTTCTCCACAAACTATTATGCCGGCTCCTCTGGATGTTACACCGCTTGCACCATTATTCTCGATAATTGAATTACTAACGATGATATTATCCGGATGAGGCCAAGATGTTGCTGTATCGCAAACCACACCCTTTAGGCTATTACTAACACGAACATTATCCAATACTCCATGATAAGAGGCGGAGCTAAATCTGGTAAATGTAACCCCATTTTGATTAGCGCCTCCACTAATTGTTGTGGCCGAAGGGTTGTAAGAACGTGAAGTAAAATTACCGCCCTGACCAGCAGAATAAGTTGCGGAATTTGCTCCGATAAAACCGCCCAAAATTGTTAAAGCTTTTCCCTCGGTATTGATTGGACCGTAATTACCAACGGCTAATTTGATGGTATCTCCGCTGGAAGCGCGAGCAACAGCATATTGAATAGAGGCATCTGGATATTGAGCTGTTCCATTATAAATACCAGATTTGTTGTCATCATCAACATACCAAATATTTCCTGTATTTTGTGTATAGTAGCCAGTTAAAGGATCGATGTATCCGGATTTAACAACGATTTCAATCTTTGCAGGAGAAGACCAGTTGGCGGTATCGCTGAATTCTATCAAATAAGTACCGTTGGAAACGTTAATTTCAGATTCGCCGCTATTATGCCAAGCTGAAGTTCCGACTCTGCGCCATTTTGCTCCGGCGGAACGTACTTCGGCTGGCTGAATAAATACTTTCAATTCGCCGGGAACAACCTCCCCTGATCCGGATGAAGATGGCTCGGTATTAGAAGATGGTGGTTCGACGCTAGACGAAGGAGGCTCGCTTCCAGAAGAAGGAACTTGACCAGCCAAATGGCCACGTCCAACGCAAGTTGAATTAGTTGGCATGGAATTAGCATCCAGATTTGGATTGACTTCAATCGAACCACTGTCGCCGTTAATATGAGCTTTCCAGGCCGACAAACCACCTGTCCAATTGGAACGGCTATCGTCAAAAGAAGCTGATCTTCCAGATTGATAATAGCAATTATTGCTTATGTTAAGATTGCCAGAAAGAGCGCTTAATCCTCCTAATTCATTGGCATAACGAATTCCGACCATGGTAGCGCGATTTACATTCTCCTGAACAACAATATTGTCGCGAACAACGGGATTGACATTGGCGGGTCTTCCGGCATTTTCATCCCAATCTTGAAATGTTATGCCAAAATATATCGGGCTATGATAAGTGCTGGCCGTGTTTATGATTGTATTATTGTAGACTTGCGCATCTTTTGATGCGTATAATCCGATTCCCGACCAACCCGTATTGCGAACCAAATTATAACGTGCGATACCACGAAAATTTTCGTAATATTCTGGATTTACGGTTAGATCAAAAAATTCTGGACTGGTATCAAAACCAAGTAATATTCCAGCACCACCAGTATTTTCGACTAAATTGTACTCAATAACACCATCCATGGCTCCACCTTTCAGATAAACTCCGTTTGAACAAATATGATGAATGTGATTATAGGCCACAAGAGCTTTGTCACCATTAACATTATCAATTCCTTCCGCATTACAATCGCCTGTCATTTGCCCGGCGTTGGAATTATATATTTCGTTATGACGAATAGTGATGTTATCTGATCCGGGTTTGATTTTTACAACATCACGATATGAGTCATGTAATTTAGTATTCTCAATCAATAAATTAGACGCACCTGATCGATCATTAGCATCTCCCCAATCCCATTTTGTTTCAGTGGAAACAGCGTAAAAACCACCCTTTACTTCGACGCATCGTAAAGAGCTACCATTGGATCCCACATACATGTTTATACCCACATTTTGTGTATCACTCGATCTATCGATTACTGCCCATTCTCCGGGATAAGACATAATTGTTACATTGGGTACGCGAATACGTATTTCTTGAGGTTCAACATAAACACCTTCACGAATAACAATATTTGCTCCGGCAACAGCATTATTAACCGCGGCGCGAACTGTTCTATAAGGACGAGCCAAGGTTCCATTCGCAGTAGAATCATTGCCAGATGTGGCAACATATATGGCATTGGGTGGAATGGACATGGCCGAACAAGCAGGCATATTAACACCATAAGATACGACTTCGCCCGAAGGAGGTTCAATAGACGGAGGATTCACTATCAAATGAACGGCTTCTGAACCGGTCATTTCACCTTTATCATCGACCGCGACTGCAGAGATATGGTATTCACCGGCTCCAACATTTTGCCAATTGTAGGAATATGGGGCTGTTGTATCTTCACCGATTTTAGAAGTACCGCGATAAAACTCAACACGCGCAATAGAACCATCCGGATCGGAAGCTGTTGCGGTTATGGTTATATTGGCAGGAGAAGTAAATTCAGCATCATTTGCAGGAGAAGTAACTGATACGATTGGCGGTTGATTTGTGGAATTCACTATCAAATGAACGGCTTCTGAACCGGTCATTTCACCTTTATCATCGACCGCGACTGCAGAGATATGGTATTCACCGGCTCCAACATTTTGCCAATTGTAGGAATATGGGGCTGTTGTATCTTCACCGATTTTAGAAGTACCGCGATAAAACTCAACACGCGCAATAGAACCATCCGGATCGGAAGCTGTTGCGGTTATGGTTATATTGGCAGGAGAAGTAAATTCAGCATCATTTGCAGGAGAAGTAACTGATACGATTGGCGGTTGATTAACAGGAGTTGGCTCTGGCTCAGATATAGGATCAGGAGTTGGCTCGGATGGAGGATTTTGCGCAGTATTGACTGTAATTGATACGGAAGCCGAAGTGCCAGATAAACCAAGATTATCAGTCGCCTTTGCACTGATCGAATAAGAACCAGCCATAACGTTACTCCATATCATTTGATAAGGAGCTGTTGCATCTTCTCCAATCTTGACGTCACCTTGAAAAAATTCAACCTTGGAAATAGTTCCGTCGTCTGTTGCGTTGGCGGAAAGTAAAATTTCAGCCGGAGCAGAATAGTTTGTACTTGCAGATGGACTGGTTAAAGTTACTATCGGAGCTTGATTGGGAGTCGGATCCGGTTCTTTAATTATCGTGCCTCCAACCGTATAAGTAATTTGTAACTTCGGACGCTTATTTAACTCGGGGGATTCGGAGGAATGTATTGTTGGCGATCCAGCGCCTAAACCGGTTTCATTTATCAAAATAAAACCATGATTTGATGCCGGATTATTAATCCAATTTTGAATCACATTTGGATCTAAAGCCACTGTTTTGGTTTGATCTCCAGAAGCATTGAATCCGCTGATCGTAAAAGACTTGCCCGAAATTACATCACCTGTACCTTTACCCCCTTCGGCTGACCAAGCCACGGATGGATCATCACGATAAAGCCAACCTAAATTTTTAGCATTGATATTCCATGGTGTGTTCAAATAATAACCGCGGAGTATTGTACTGGGGATATTGTTATAACCACTCTCCCAATCAGTAACAACAAGTGTAAGATTAGCGCTTGTTACAGTTGCTCCTTCCGGTAAAGTTAAATTGGCAAATTTAATCAAGGCGCGTTTTTCATAAGTAGGATTACTGGAATCAGCTTTTATATAAGACCGAAGAACTCCAGTTGTTTCTGTGACTCCATTGTCGTTCCATTCAATATATTGATTGGAGATGTTGGCGTCTAGCGTACCTGTATATCCGCCAACTCCCTGCTGAAAGGAAGCTGTCGAACTCTCAGCGCTCGCTGTTTGCATGGTGAATCCATTGCGACCAATGCCCCAAGGCATGGCGATTATGACTATCAGTAAAAGAATTAATGATTTGCGCATAAATACATTAAAAAAATAATAAATTAATACCGACTAATTGTATTATAAAAGATGCAATTAATCTATAACTCTTATTAAGATCTCCCTGTGAATAACCGCTCTCAATTAAGTGTTTTAAAAACCTTGTCAAGAGGTAAATTTAATTTTTGTTAAAGTTGCCATATTTTTTTAACAATCTCTTTAATTAAACTTTCTTATACAAAATAAACTATCGTCAATTAAATATGACAAAATGAATAATTTTTAAAAATAATAGCGCTGAAATAAACAGTTTATCCACTATAAAAATAAAACCCGTGCCATACTAAAAATATACGCACGGGAACATGCATTTGATTCGAGGAGTGATCTTATGTGTGGACCGATGCAGAATTGATTATGAGAATTAATAAAACTGTGTGCCGATTTATTTTAATGGTTCAAATTTTAATTATGATTCTTTTGGCAATTCCACTGGAAAGCGTATATGCGAACGAAAGAATTTATTTCAGTGAAATAGCTTGGGCAGGATCCTCGTTAAGTGTAGCGGATGAATGGTTAGAACTTGCTAATCCAACCAATATGGATATTGATATTGGTGGATGGAGAATCTCGGGAGCGGGAGCAAATGAGACGGATCTTGTTTTAACTTATCCTACAATAATACCGGCAAACAGTACTCTTTTGATCGCAAATTATGATCTAAACAATCAAAATACAGCACTTACCATAAAACCAGATGTGGTTACGAGTACAATTTCATTGTCCAATACAAAAATGCTGATTCGGCTTTTTGATGCGAATGGTGAAATTATAGACCAAGTTGGAGATGGAAGCGCTCCGTTTGCTGGCTATTCGGCAAAAACCAAAGCCACAATGATAAGAATATCTCCGGAGATTATAGGAACCCTTGAAATAGCTTGGCGCACTTGTGACATATCGCAAAATATTAAGACCGAAGATTGTGGCACTCCGGGATTTATTGATTACTTCTCGTCGCAAACGATAATTGAAGAACCTTCACAAGAAACGATTGAGAACATTGCTGATGACACAGAAACAAATACCGAAACCGATGTTGATATCAGCATTCATGAAAATACTGATTCTGAATTAATCACCAATGATGAACAATCAGAAGAAGAAATGAATAATGAAGATACGTTTTTATCTGATGTTGATCAAATTTCAAATGCCTATTTAGAAAATAGCTCTACTACGACCTCCGAAGACATGACTAATCAAATCATTGACCATGATGATAGTGCGCTATCAACTTCAAGTTCTATGATTGAAAAAAATACGGCGGAGGATACGGAAACGATAATGACTGATACATCGTCCACTTCAACAAATGCGAGCGCCTTCCCCAGAGAACAGGTAACAACAATAAATTCAGACGACGCACTAACTGATTTACTCAATGCAAAAAATTTTTTGAGAATTAACGAGGTAATGGCCGTGCCTGTAACCGGAAAAGAGTGGGTTGAACTTATTATTTTAGATCAAAGTGTAAATATAAATTTAGAGGAATTTGCACTTTATGACGCAGTTGGAAAAATAATGCAATTAGATGGAATGTTGGGCGGAGAAATAAATTACAAAATTATTGAAATACCCTCTTCTCGACTGAATAATGGAGGAGACTCAGTGAGCATTATTTCAACTGACGGAACATTGATTGATACAATGGAATATCAAAGTCATAAAAAAGGAGTATCCTTGGCTAGAGATCAGAATATGGAATGGCAATTCACTCAAATCCCGACGCCCGGACAAGCAAATGTGATTTGGATGCCCATGGAAACGAAAAAAGAAAGTGCAGATATTGCTAAAGATACGGATACTCCAAAAACGGATAATATGCAAACTGTATTAACAACAGAATCAACAGAAATATACGAAGCAACGGAGAACACAAATAATAACGCAAATCAGATTCTCATAAAATTGAACGAAATATGTCCAAATCCAAACGAAGGAAAAGAATGGGTTGAACTAATTTCTTTTGCTGATACAAGTGTG
This sequence comes from uncultured Gammaproteobacteria bacterium, assembly GCA_964563385.1. Classification (GTDB taxonomy): domain Bacteria; phylum Patescibacteriota; class Patescibacteriia; order 2-12-FULL-60-25; family 2-12-FULL-60-25; genus MWCR01. Next base: position 2,667 of record CAZLVV010000013.1, on the reverse strand, counting down.
GATTTAACGGGATTGGAACTACATGATTCAGCGGGCAGGATTATGAAGCTTAAGGGAGTAATCGATGCCAAGGCAATATATGTAATAGAGTTGAGCTCAGCGAGGCTAAACAATGGAGGAGATAAAGTGATTTTGATCAATGATAGAGGAGAAATAATGGATGAGTTGGAATATACGGGCTCACAAAAAGGTTTTTCTTACGCGAGAATGCAAAATGGCACATGGAAAGAAAGTGCAATACCGACAAAAGGATTATTTAACTATGAAAATAACGAAGAGAATAGCTTCGATGAAAAAACAATCAAAGAGATTTTATCGACAAGCACTACAACAAATATCATCTCTACAAGCAAATCTTCAACAAACACCAAATCCACAACTAAAACAACAACAAAATCTTCTACGGCCACAATAACAAAAACGCAATCAATTTTAACATTAACCGATTATTCTATGCTACATCAAGAAGAATTCGGCGGGATGCGCTTGCTATTACGCGGTACCGTCGGCACATTGCCTAGACATGTTTCAGGTAGAGGCTTTATCTTATTAAATCATGATGGTCGTGGACTTTTGGTACGTGTTCCGAGTTATAAAAAAATTCCAGAATTTGGATCATTTATTGCTGTTACCGGATCATTGAAATTTGATACACGCGAATTACCATATTTATCACTAACTAAAAATGATTCTTGGAATGAAGAAACTTCTGAAGCCGTTACGCCATCTGTACGAAAAATCTCATTACTTTCTCCAACGATGGAAGATGCATGGAGCTTGGTACAAGCTACTGGAACCGTAAATAGCGTTTCAGGCAATACAGTTAATCTTATCGTGGATAATATTGATGTTGATATGACGATTAAGCCCGGAGTTGAATATAGGGCAAGCCGTTTGAAAAAAGGAGATGTTATTAATGTTACAGGAATTTTAGATATTTCCAATGATCGAGCGACAATATTACCGCGATATGCCAATGAAATAACTTTGATTGCGCACGCTCAAGAATCACTAACCACAACAAGTAAACAAACGCAAGGCATTCCAGGGTGGACACCTTTCGGGGCGGCGGCAATTGCCGTGGGAGCAGTGGAAGGAATTAAAAAATTTAAACAAAGATTTAAAAATCAAACGATTAAGCAAATGATGTCCAAACAAAAAACTCTTTAGACAATCTAAAACTAGATACCCCTTGCGTGATTTTTGACTTTTTGATATCCTCATCAGGCAATTGGAATGACTAATTATGATTGTGGAAGAGAAAGAATTGTTGCCATTTGCGGGTATCGTATAGCGGCTATTATGCTACCTTGCCAAGGTAGAGATACGGGTCCGACTCCCGTTACCCGCTCCATCCTTAGCCAAGGCTTAAACGGAACATTATCTAAAAAGATGATGCTCCAAGAAGGCTGAAAGCATGGATTAAGAAAAAACGGTCTTCGGGCTGTTTTTTCAATTTATGCAATCAAAAATTAAAAAACTGTAAATAAAATTGAATAATGCTATTTTTGTATATTTTTTGATTTCAACACAAAATACGAAACATGAAATATAATAATAATGCAAAAGTCTTAACGTTATAATATAGATAATTGATAAATAAACGCTTTGTAACATTAAACGCAATCTAAATATGAACTTAGAAGAAATAAAACGAAAAGAATTATTGATCTTGAAAAAAGATCATATGTTGGCTTTAAAAGAGTTTTTAGAAACTCAAACCGAACGAAAAGCGAGAATGGAAGAAGCTTTAATAATACATGTTACCTGTATGGATGAACGCAATCGATTTGCAGTTGATGCTACAGGCGAACCTTATGGATCGGTTGAATTATTTGCTTCTCCGGGCGGATGTTTTACACAGGATAAAGATCCTGTAAATGGAGCTAAAAAATTTTTGGAAATATATGGAAAAAAAATTGAACAAGCCAAAAAAGATGGGCGCAAGGTTATTGTATATTTAATGCCACATACTTGTTTTGCTGATAATTATGCGGGTTGCTCGATTTTTATGAATAATGAAGAAGCAACTTATAGTTATTTTTCCGCTCTGGCCGATGAATTAAAAAAATTATCAGAAATGGATGAAGTAATTATTCATACAAGTATGTATGATACGGATACGCATGAACTTGTGCCGTTTCACGGCGATACAATGCTAACAGCATTCAATCAAGCTACTGATTATTTACAAAGAGAAAAAGGAATGGCCTCAAATGCTGAAATTGATGAATGGGATAGATTTAACGCTGGTTACAGAATATATATTGGAAGTTCTCCCCTAGCATGGAATCCACGTCGAAATGTAGCTTATTATTTGCACAATAAAATAACCAAAGAAGAATTATTGAAGAGCATTGCCCTTGCAATCAAAATTATAAAAATACACTCTCATGCGGATTTGGACGAACATGTCGTGGTTTTACATTTGGATTATGTTTATGGAGATGATGTTGATTTGAATATGGATGATATTCAATTGATAGATAGATTGAATCAATCAATAGAATTAAAAGAAGCGAATATTGAGTTATCAAAAGATAACTTATTGATCGTGCGCACAGAAACAAATCCAAATACTTGGGAAGGGCAAATAATAAAGACTTCGCTCGATTCTGCATAAGCTCAGATACATATGGCACTCCTTGGATAAGCAGGGAGTATGCA
>CAZLVV010000012.1:0-29442 GCA_964563385.1 uncultured Gammaproteobacteria bacterium | reverse complement strand
ATTTGCATGTTCTTCTGTGGTTAGAAGAGTGCAATATGTATCTGAGCGCGTGCAACATTATTATTCTTTTTGCATTTGATACCAAGCATTCAAAATATCACGAGTAACAGGAATAGCTGTTTCCGAACCTTCTACACCCTCTTCCAATAATACTGTCACCACAATTTTCGGGTCATTATATGGCGCAAAACAAGTGAACCAGGCATGATTAGGCCTATCTGCACGCCATTGAGCAGTACCCGTCTTGCCAGCTATTTCCATGGGCATGTTCAATAAACTTCTTCCTGAACCATACAATACGGTATCTCTCATACCTGTTTTTACAATATCAATCGCATTTTTATCCGCAACCGCCTGATCTGATAACTGCAAAGGATATTTTATTTTATATTCATTCCAAGCCAAATCATTTAAAACCAAATGCGGTCGTATTCTATTTCCTCCATTTGCGATAACCGCAGTGGCAGCCGCAATTTGCAAAGGAGTGACCAATAAATCACCCTGCCCGATAGAATAATTATAAGTATCCCCAATATACCAACGTTCATTCTTTTTTTGAATGCGCCATTCCGGTGTGGGCACTAATCCCGCATTCTCTCCAAAAATGTCCAAACCCAATCGCGATCCAAATCCAAAAATAGTAAGCCATTCAGCCATACGTTCCGCGCCCATTCCTTTAAAAGAATCTGTCCCCCTTCCAATTGTATAAAAAAAAGTATTCACAGACCAAGCTATAGCTGATCTAACATTTGTTAATCCATGCCCTCCCGGTTTCCAATCAGGAAACAATCTTGCTCCTATCCATATTCCACCAGTCGACATAATTGTGGTCTTGGCTGTAATTATACCGTCAGCTAAAGCCGCTACTGCATAAATCGGCTTAATCGTTGATCCTGAAGGATATAAACCAGCCCATGCTCTTGGGACAAGAGGCGTATTTGGATCATTCAACAAAGCTTCATATACCGTACTTGAAACTTTGCCAGAAAAAGCATTATTATCATAAGCAGGCCATGAAACAATAGCCAAAATTTGCCCATCCTTGGGATTCATGGCAATCGCCACCGCTCTGTTAATTTCTTCATTTTTCAAAATTGCTGTCTTTAATGCGTTTTCCATCACTTTTTGCAATTTCAAATCAATAGTTAATTCCAAAATCTTTCCATTAGTTGGATTTGTTTCTTGTACTGAACGATTTTTTTTTCCATGCGCATCAACCTCAATAACCCTCTCTCCCCTCAAGCCTCTCAACCAAAATTCATAAGAAGCTTCGATGCCGGTTTTACCTATCATATCTGTTCTCAAATAACCATTATCTTTATTTTCGATATATTGCTCAGGCGATATACTACCAATATATCCCAAAATATGAGATAAAGACGGAATTGCTTCCGAATACCTATACTTTCTTTTCAAACCATTTATCACCGAAATAGCGTTTGATTCGGATAAAGCAATTTTCAAAGCTATTGCCTGTTCGTATGGTATGTCTCTAACCAAATACACGGATTTATCCCATTCTCCAGCTGATAATATTATTTGATTTAATTCTGCAATATCAGTACCTGTGATTCTCGCTACTTGCCCCAAAATTTCCCGTCGATCTAATTCTTCAATTGGTAAATCTAATGGTTGTACTATTACATCAAAAGTAGATTCATTTTCTGCCAACACCAAACCATTTCTATCCACAATCACGCCTCTAGGAGGACTTGTTATCTCATAACGATAACGATTAGCATCCGCTTTCGCTTGATAATAATCATGCTTGATTGATTGTAACCAAAACGCGCGTATCATCAACAAAGATATAGTTACTATCAAAATCGCGCCAGTAAAAAAGAATCTGCTAGAAGGAATTGCTGTACCCAAAAAAATCGGCCGATCTTTTATTTTTGTAGCATCTTCTTCATACATCACTTCTGCAACAACTTGCTCATCATTTTTAATCGAAACACTTAAGCCATAAGGACTTTCTTCCGACCATGCAAAAAACTTATGCTTAAGATCCATAGCGATTTTTTTCAAACGGTATAAAAGTTAAAAAACGTTTAGTTAGCAATGAAACAGATAAAAATAAAATAGAAATCACTATTAAATCCACAAAAAGAATTGGAATTTGAAAAATAACTGGTTCTATAATAAATAATCCGCCCCAAATAAAGTTAAAAACTATATAGATCATGATAGTCAATATTCCATCAGCAATTCTAGCAATTACAGCCATAAGCCAAGATCCATATAAAGATTTATTTGTGATTACATAATTTTGCACAAAGTCAATAATTAAAGCCACTAAAAGCCATCTTGCCGTAATAAACCCCGAAGGAGTCGCAGAGATAAAATCAACCACAAATCCCGAAATACCAGCTACAAGATACGCCGCTTGAGATCTGTTTAATAAAAAACAAAAAATCAAAAAAGGCAATACTGGTCGAAAAAAAATAAAATAACCAGGTAACGAACCTAACATACTACCTTCATAATATCCCAACATTAAAGCCATGCTAAAAACCGTAAAATAAGAGGAAGTGCGCATAGTATTTATTCTGGCTTAAGAGCTTTTGGTAATAAAACCGCAACAATATTTAAATAAGCGGTTTGCACCACAGGTTCGATATTTGCTTCCTTAAAAGGATCTGTTGATTCAACATATATTTGATTTATCAAACCAACAACTAAATTCGGGGGTATTTTTTCTTCAGTCCCAGAAGTAACCAATACATCATTTACTTTAATATTTTCTTCTTGCGGTATAAGAGTAGCTAAAGCTGTGCCATTACCTCTTCCTTCTACTAATCCAATTAAACGATTTTGTCCTACCAAAGAAATTGCTACTCGACTTGAAGGATCAGTCGTTAAGGTAACAATAGCGGTTCTTTCGTAAATTTTTGTTATTTTACCAATATAAATTCCATCTCCAAAAATAACAGCCATTCCGATTTCCAATCCATTTTTTGAACCTCTATCTATCATAAAAAAACTTCTCTCTGGCTGTACCGAACGACTAATAACATTCGCAACCACGGCCTCATAGCCCTGCTGTTCAACAAAACCCAATTTACGTTTCAATACTTCATTTTCTTCTTTTAAAGCATGCAATTGAACATAATCCACACTTAAGTGTTGTAATTGTCTTTGCAATTCATCTATTTGATCCAAAGATTCCGAATTTTCTGTCATTTGTCTTGATTCTCTACTAACAAAAGTGCCTATTTTAGTTGATACGGATCCCAAAGGGGATAAAGCATATCTAATAAATTCTTCCAAAGGATATAGTATTTTAGTTAAATGTAATAATAAAAAAGCTACAATAAATCCAAAAATGACAATTCCGGTTTTAATTTGTCTTGTCATAATATAATTAAATAATCCTATCAGAACTTGGCAATGTTATATCAGCTAACAAATCCGGAGACTCCAATAACATTCCGGCGCCACGAGCCACGGTTGTAATTGGATCTTCAACAACTCTTACGGGTATACCTGTTTGATTATGAATCGCTTGATCCATGCCCCTCAATAAAGCGCCACCTCCCGTTAAAATTATACCGCGTTTATATATATCAGCCACCAATTCTGGCGGAGTGATTTCCAATATGGATTTAATGTGCTCAATTATAGACCTGACAGATCTAGATATAGCTTCTCTTATCTGGCTATCTGTTACAAAAATTTCTCTCGGTAAACCAGAAAGCAAATCTCGACCTCTCATTGACACTTCTATTCTTTCAGTAAGTGGAATAGCTGAACCAACAGCTATCTTTACTTCTTCAGCCACGCGCTCACCAAGCAATAAATTAAAAACATCTCTTGCATATTGAATTATATTTCTATTCATCTCATCACCCGCTATGGGAATGGATTTTGCCGTCACAATTCCGTTTAAAGAAATAACAGCAATTTCCGTGGTCCCTCCCCCCATATCAACTATCATATTCCCCACTGGCTCTGTAATCGGCAAACCTATGCCGATAGTAGCAGCCAAAGGCTTTTCAACCAACATGAATTGATACGCCCCAGCCGACATAACCACATCCCCAACAGCTTTTCTTTCCACTTCTGTTACATCTAACGGAACTCCTATTACCACTCTCGGTCTCGGAATAAATAATTTATATTCACGATTTATTTTTTGAAAAAAATACTTAAGCATTTTTTCCACTACCTCATAATCCGATATTATTCCTCTTTGCATAGGGCGAGACATTGTAACATGTTGAGGCGTTTTTCCTAACATGGATTTTGCTTCATGCCCTATTGAAAGCACCTGGCCATTCCGATTATTAATTGCAACAACTGAAGGTTCATGAACAACAATGCCTCTGCCTTGAGCATACAATAAAGTAGTAGACGTTCCTAAGTCCAATCCAATATCTGTTGAAAATCTATTTAACAACCTATCTATCATACCGATATATACATTGTATATTTAATGGCTAACGGCTGTATTTACTCATACAAAAAAACATCCTTCAAGTGGATATCATGTTTATTATCTATTAATGCGATATTATTATTTTCTTTGAGTATAAAAATTATTCAACGCCTCTGTGTTTCAATTAGTATCAAAAACAAATATTCAAAGCCAACAACAACAAGTAAAAATGTTAATAGTGTATACCATCTCAACCAATCGTTGGCCGAAAAAATCAAAGTTAAAACAATTACTCCAGACAACAATATAGCATGCCTAAAAGCTACCCTTACCTCTTTAATTAACATATTTACTCTTTTACGTATGCCTATTCTATACAATAAACCCAGCAAGGTAATAGTACCAATCAAAGCTAAAAATAAAGTTATAAAGAAAAAAACCTTACCTAAAATCCCAGCCTCTTCCGGGTTTACCGTTTGTAAAATAATAATCCAAGCCATCCATGCCAATCCTGTTCCCAATCCCATAAACACGGCATACCATTTAAAACTCATAACAATTTATATTATAGCACAACAACTTGAAAATCGTAACATCAAATTTTATAACATCAACAAAAAACCAAAATACAATCTACCATTAATCAAAATTTAATCAATATCCTTTAATTTTTACTTGTATTTTATAAACAACCCTTTTACCTAATTGATAATTCAAAGAATTCATAAAATCTGTCATCTCCAATTTCAATGTTTGAACCGCTGCCGATGAATTAGACATGGCTCTTAAAGTGCCTTCATTATTAAAAGCGTAAAAAGAAATTTTTACGGACATGTCTTCACCCCATCTCTGTGCCAATAATTTTGTTGCCGAATCCAAAACCATCTGAGCCGTAACCTGCTTAGCAATACCAGATTTTTCAATAGTTTTAGGAATAATTGATTTCAATGATTGCCAAGTCATATCATTGCATTTTTCATTGTGCATCGATTTAATTAAAACTATTTTTACAATAGTTCATTTCCTATACTCACAAATATGTTTAAAATCACAAAACTTGCATAAAAACACGGAAGGTGTAGCTAAAAAAGATGATTTTATAATTTCATCCATTCTATTTATCAACGTCTCTTGAAATCTTATCTTATTTTCTCCTTCAAGCAAAGGCACATCTTCCATAACTTTTGACCTCACAAAAAAATAAGTCAAACGCTTAACAGTTAATCCTCGCGCTTCTGAAGCAAGTTGATAAAGCCATAACTGTTCTTTATCTGTTAATTCTGCTTTTTTACCTTCTTGCCATTCTCCGGTCTTATAATCAATAATAGCTATCCCTCCATCCACTTCATCAATTCTATCTATTTTACCCTTAATAGAATGCTCGCCCAAACTCCAATCAAATCCTTGTTCCAAAGCGCGAACCTTCGGAGGTTGTGCCATACATTCTTCAATAAAACTTTTAATAGCTTTTCTCCCCTCTTCAAAATATTCATCATGCAAATCCCTGCTCGTATACCAAGCGTCTATCCAACTTTCTTCGTATATTTCTAAAGCTTCATTAATCCCAACCGTAAATCCGTCCACGGTGTTATTTTGTGAGATATTTTCAAATAAACTAACCTGTCTTACACCGCTTCTTTCCAAGTGTCTAGCCAAAATTAATTGCAGTGTTAAATGAATAGATTGTCCAAAACTTTTTTGATAAGATCCCAAAACCGGAATTTTATAAATATGCGCAAACTTATACTGCATCGGACAATTTTTATAAGCAATTAATTGAGTGAAAGAAAATTTTCTTTTTAACGGAAATATTTCTCGCCAAGCCTGTTCCTCTAGAACATTCGTTTTTGGAGCTTCTAATTCATAAGTATCAATTACTTCTCTAATTGGCGCTAAAGGAACATCCAAACCAGCTTCCGCAAAAAAAACTGAAGGTTTTTTATCTCTAACCCCTCCATAAGATTTCGCTCCTGTTAAAATCAATCTTCGTTTAGCTCTAGTCATAGCCACATAAAACAATCTTCTCTCTTCTTCAAGATGCGTATCTCCTTCTTGAATCCTTTCTTGAACCAAACCATCCGGCAAAGGAATAGCATCAGATCTCTTACGAGTAGGCATTTTTTGATCAACTAAGGATACCAAATAAACCGTATCAAACTCCAAACCTTTTGAAGCATGAATCGTCATTACTCTAACCATATCAGGACCGCCTTCCGTGTCTTGATGCAAAGCCCCCTGTTCACCGCTCTCTATCTCCAATCTCAATTCTTCTATAAATTCTTTTAAATTCGGAGCTTTTGACGAATATTCATATCTTCTAATACGCGCCACAAACTCATTCAAAAGCGCTATGGCTTCAACTTTTTCCTTTTCTGGCTGTTTTAACCAATAAGCCAAATAACCTGTGTATTCTAACGCTTTATGCAAAACCGTCAAAGGAGTATCGCGCCTAGCCGTTTCAGATAATTTTTCCAAATTATTCGCTAATTTTTCCAATCTTTCAACTGAATTTAAATCGTCCTTCAAAAACAGTTTTAATCGAGGTAAAGCTTCATAAAAACTCACGCCTTTACGCTCCGAGTATTTTAATATTTGTAAAATACTCGAATACGGTATCGGATAACTCGGCAAATGCAATAAACGCCAAATAACAGTATTATCATGCGGACGCACGACCGAGGTCAGTAAAGCGATTATATCCAAAATAACCGGCTTGGTGTACAAACCGCGCAAAGCAAAAAATTTATAAGGTATTCCGCGCCTTTCAAGCGCCTGCGTAAAAGGAATCGCATCATCATTCGATCTTACCAGAATCGCATTATCGCTCCATGTTAATTTTTCTGAATGTCTACTCGCAATATCATCAGCAACCCACTCAGCTTCTTGTTGTAAACTAGCATCCCAATGCACCAAAACTTGAGCCCCTAAACCCTGAAAAGCCTTCAACTCTTTTTTAAGTCCTTGATCAGCTAAAGACACTTCCAGACGATTAGGATTATTTTTTGTAATCAAGCGATAAGCCGTATCCAACACTTCTTGATGAGATCTATAATTATCAATCAAAGCCACAGTCGTCGTTTCCTTATAATCATCTTTAAATTGTAAAATATTGGCTAAAGAAGCTCCACGAAATTTATAAATCGCCTGATCGTCATCACCAACAACCGTAATATTTCTTTCTGGTTCGGCTAATAATTTCATCAATTCATATTGCGCCCAATTTGTATCTTGAAATTCATCAATCAATAAAAATCTAAATTGTTTTCGATACAGATTTAAAACCGCTGGTCTTTCTTTAAACAATCTTAAAGTTTCCATAATCAAATCTCCAAAATCCAAAACACCTTCATCTCTTAAAATTTTTTGATATGTGGCATATACATTTGCCAATTCCTCCAAACGTTTTTTTTCTCCCATGGCTATCTCAATATCTCCATCTAATTTAACATTCTCCACAAATTCAATATATTTTTCTGGAGTAATTCCTTCATCTTTTGCGCGAGAAATATGCTTCAATAACGCTTGCAAAAATTTTACCGGATTGCCCAAAGGACGATAATAATCCAATGGCAACTCATCAAATCTACGTTTTAACATCAACCAAGCGTCTGTATCGTTTATCAATCTAAAAGTATTTGGTATTCCTATCTCCAAGCCATGCGCTTCCAAAATTCTTTGACACAAGCCATGAAAAGTATGTATCCAAAAATCATACGTTCCAATTGGCAACATTTCCAAAATTCTGTCTTCCATTTCTTGAGCCGCCTTTTCCGTAAAAGTCACTGCCACAATGCGCTCGGTTTTTAGTTCTTTTTCTTGCATTAACCAAACATATCTCCTTGTTAAAACTGTAGTTTTTCCAGTACCAGCGCCTGCAACAATCAAAAGAGGTCCAGTTTCATGAGTAACCGCTTTTTTTTGCGCTTCATTTAAATTTTCTAATAAATTTTTCATATTTGATATCTTAATCCTTCGTCAATTCTTTAGCCAGAGATTATCCGACTGTCATATTTTACTATATGTTCACTTTTTCTTAAGAAAAAAAATTGCATATATAATAATCTAATAATCATAAAACTAACTCGACTAATGTGCTTAGTAAATTTTTACAATTCTTATTATATTTTACAAACTTTTATTCGTAATGCCTTCGCGAATCCTTTGCATTAATTCAAGATAAAATCTAATATTTATCAAAGTAACTAATCTATAAGCAAGCATTTCATTAACACTAAAAAGATGTCTAATATAACCTAAAGAATATCTTTCCAGCTCTTCATCAAAAACAGTTTTAATCACTCCACGCTTTTGTAATAATAAAGATTGATCTTTTGAAAATTTTTCATTTGTAACATGTATGGTTTCATAAAAATCATCTCTATTTAAATCATCATGTAAAAATCTATACATTAAACCATGTCGTGCATTTCTTGTCGGTATCACACAATCAAGCATATCAACCCCACGTTTTACATAAGCAACCAATTCATGAGGCTTGGCTCCTCCCATAAAATATCGCGGTTTATCTTCTGGTAATACTTTATTCAAAACATCAACAATACGGCATGCATCTTGAAAAGGCTCTCCTACCGACAATCCGCCTATTGCATATCCGTCAAAGTCTATTTTTTTTAATTCTATGGCATGCATCTTTCTCCGCTCCTCATCAATACCACCTTGATTTATGCCAAAAAGCAAAGCGTTAATATTATTTGATAAACTCAAATTTTTTTCAAAATACTCCTTGCAACGATTTGCCCATCTTATCGTTCGCATTATAGACAAATCCAATAGAGTTTCATCATAATTCGGCGGAGTGCATTCATCAAAAGCCATAACAATATCACTTCCCAATATCTGCTGTATACGCATGGATAATTCCGGGGTCAATAAATGCTTTGATCCATCAATATGCGATTGAAATTCCACTCCTTCTTCGGAAATTTTCCTCATTTTAGATAAAGAAAATACTTGATAACCACCCGAATCAGTCAAAATCGGTTTTTGCCAATTCATGAAATTATGCAATCCTTTATAACTTTCTATGACCTTCATTCCTGGTCGTAGATATAAATGATAAGTATTCGATAATAATATTTGCGCGTTTAACTTTTCCATGTCGACTGATGATAAGGTTTTAACCGCTCCTTTAGTTGCAATCGGCATAAAAAACGGAGTCTGCAATATTCCATGAGCCGTTGTTAATACTCCCCGTCTTGCTTCGGTTATTGTTGATTTATCTAAAATTTCAAAATTCATATTTATCAATTTTTTATCATAACAATTCAGCCAATTCTAGAGTATAAATTCAATGAATCAACTATGGCTGAAGTTCATCTTTCTTTTCTTTAGCAAATGTAAACCACTCTTCTAACAATGTTAAAAATATTTTATAAGGCGCTTCAAAAATAAAATCAAAGAAAAAAAGAAAAATATTTATTTTGCTTATAGATAAAGACAGCCATCTACCAGCTCGAAGAATTGGTATTGAAAAAAAGTCGATTATAGATTGTCTTAATGTAACCTTATCTTCGATAACAAAAAACTCTCTGGCGTTCAATCTGATTCTAAAAGCAAAAAAACTAACCAAGCATAAAAAGAATAAAAAGATTAAAGTAGAAATCCATGTAAAAGATATATATTCCAATAACATGCTTATCAATCCAAAAGAAACCACAAAAGTCAGCATATAAACCAAAGTCAACATTAAACTAGCAATCGCGGAACGTTTAGCTGGTACAGAGATAACACGAATCTCTGGTTTATTTTCACCAAGTAATTCATCTAAAGCCGTTTTAATTCTTGTCGTATTTTCAGGTCCCGGAACTCTAATAAATAATCCGACAATAAACATCAATATAGCCGGAAATAGCAAATTGATTAGCAATGGACGATAGTGAACCTGTGCGTATAATAACCATTCTACTGGAGCTTCTAAAACCAAAGCCAATATCATTTTAGTTAAAAACAAATATATCATGGCGCGAATAGTGGCCCTACGAACTTTCGTTTTAGTATTTTTATATCTTTCATCAGCTATTATAGCCACCCCATGTTTCAACAAATCAGAATCATTTAGTAAAGAATTGATATTTTCTGGTTTTTGTAAAATTGCGGTAGACATCATATTCAATGCTACCGACCAAGGCTTAATAAGACGTTGAAATTTTAAATTTAGTGGATGCCTTAATTGTAATTTTATTCTTCGCTCAACTGCCACTAATCTTTCAGCTATGGGTCTGGGATTATCCATCCAATTTTGAGGAGATAACCATTCAGGTAAAAAAGCGCGTAACATTTTATAACCCAAAATTTCATCATCAGCTTTATTTAAAGTCCTATTACAAGCCAGATATATTTGCAATTGCATCTCCGAGTTATCCATCTGCGCTCCTCTAACTTTTACGGATTCATTGATTTTATCATATAAAAATGAAACCAAAGCTTTTTCTCTTGAAGTGTCAATCAATAAATCTTCGATTTCAACAGCCACCATTGATCTAATCCAATCCAAATGCGCTTCAGACCCCGCATTTACATGGGTAATCAATTGTAATTTATATACCCTCCAAGATACATCATCTATGCAAGATTGTGGCATTACTCCATTAGGTAGATATCTAGCGCCAATCAATTCTTTTATTAATCTTTCTGCTATTACTCGAGGATCCTTTTCCAACAGTAAAAGTCGTTTCAAGATACGCAATATAGCAGCCTTTCGAATCAAATGCTCATCCTTATAATCTACTGCATTACGAATTTTTTCATAAATAAAAGCAAATCGACTAATAGCCGCATGCACAGTAATATTTTCATCTCTTTCATGAATTTTTTCGCTATGTAAAGAGAAAATTTCTAATATTTTTTGTATTTCACGCTTTGAATAAGCCATAATCTCTATTTGTGCTATTAACACTACTGCAAAACTTTCATTTTGACTAGTATCTGCCCTCATCTATCCAAAAATAACATTTTACATTAATATAATCACATCTGGTAGCTAATATCTAAAAATTAGTGTTAATAATCAGAAATATGTGGCTTACTTTATTTATAGCAATCTTAATTCTCGGATTCGCTCTCCTTATCAAACGATTTGAAGAGAGTACTCGTGAACTCAAAAAAACCTTTTTTATAATTATTGGTTTATTTTTTGTTCTTTATATTGGAGCCACTATCTTCATTTCTTATCGCTTAAATGTTTATAGCGCCGACATAAATCCTTTAGAAAGAACAAAAAATAACGTAAATTTTATCGAAAATTCATTTCAATCTATCGATTTAACCACAAAACCTTAGTAATACATGACATAGTATGCAAACCGAATATTTCGCATTACAACTCAACAAACAAGAACTCCTCGAATGCCTTCGCGCTTTAATAATGCAAACACTGGTTGATGAAGAAATTCATTCTCAAAAAGGCCTTGAACTACCTGAATTATCATCAATAATAACACGTCTAACAACAATTTTAGGCTATACAAATCATTTTCTAGAAGCCGAAACTGATAAAATCGAAAATGAACTTTGGGAATACAGTTGGCATGTTTTTACCAATGAATGGGCATGGTATCGCGCAAAACAAGATGCTCTCAAAAAACAAAAAATGAACAAAAATAAAAATCAACTTTTTTCCGAAGAATTTCAAAAAACCGCCGAAAAATTTTATAACGCTCATTTCGAAAAATATGTCTCCGAATTAAATATGCAAAATCTCAAAATCAATAAACATAAGTCATAATAAATACAAAAAATGAAGCCAAAAATTCTTCTACACGCTTGTTGCGGTGTTTGTAGCGCGCTAGTTCCTGAAAAACTAATGCTCGATTTTGAAGTTTCCATATATTATGAAAATTCCAACATATATCCATCTAAAGAATTCTATCTTCGCCAACAGGCAACTCGCGTAATGGCTGATTCATTTAAATTGCCTTTCATAGAAGCCCCGTATAATCCGATTGAATGGTATAAAACCATTCGCGGATTGCGTGATGAGCCCGAACGTGGAAAGCGTTGCAATAAATGCATTTTTTATCGCTTGGATAAAACTTTCAAATTCGCTAAAAGTAATAATTTTAATTACGTGGCCACTACTCTTTCTGTTAGTCGTCGTAAAGACGTTAATCAAATCAATCAAATTGGCCAAGTATTGGCAGAAAAGTATAAGATTGAATTCATAGGTAAAGACTGGAAAAAACAAGAAGGTGAAAAAATTTCCCAACAACGAGCCAAAGAAGCTGGTATTTATATACAAAATTATTGCGGTTGTGTTTATTCAAAACTTCAATCAAAAAATAAAGCATTAAAATCTGATAACAAAATTATAAAACTATAAACACAATTTAATTTAACAAATATCTGGTAATTGTGATTAATTACTAAATTTAGTAAACAAGTACTGGCGTCCCTACATCAGCCCAACGATAAACCCACTTCATATTATCTAGATTAACGTTCACACAACCATGACTCATTGGTCTGCCAAAATTATTATGCCAATAAGCATAATGAATATAAGTATGGCGATAAATCAATAAATTATACGGAACCGGACCCAAATCATAATTTTCAGGATGATTTAATCCATAACTCCAAGCATAAACCACTATAGGTCTCTTGCTTAATACACTATGCAATCCCTTTTTTGTCCAATAACCATTTTTTCCGCTAGAGATTAAAAAAGTATTAATCAATCTGCCATTTTCGTAAGCTCTCAATCTTTGTTCTTTTAAATTTACAGTAATATGCTTGCCACCAGTGGTAGAAGCAAATTCAACTTGAGGAAATTCCGACCCTTTCGGATCCTCGATAACATATTCGTAATCCGAATAATGAATTGGATATTCGTATAATTCTTTACTTTCAACTTCAAGCGCGTTTTTTGCATATCCCAAAATATCTTCGGCTGATTTTAAAGATTGCCTTTTATAAGCTCGTTTTTGTACATGCCACAACAATGTTGGATTATTTTTATCATGCACAATACCCATTAAACCAATTCTATAACGTTGCGAAACCTCTACATCAGTTCCGGTTTCCGGTACAGCCAAAATCTCCGGCCAAGTTTTTATTTGCGCCAAATTTAAAAGCCTTTCAAACAATTGATCATCTTTTTCACTTATTTGATATCTGCGTGATTCTATCGGGTCAATATACCAAATCCTACCAGTTTCTTTTTCTTTAACAAAATCTCCAGCTAAATCTCCGTTTGAGTACGTCCAAACTCTGGCTTCAACTGGTTTAATAACTCCAATCAAGCCAATCGTAAAAACAACAAACGTAATTATAAAACTCACACATCTTAATAATTTCATAATACGCCAATTATTATATAAAAATATATTTTAATTGTCTAATAATAAATATCAAAGTCAATTTTCACAAAAAACAGATCATTCGAATTATTGATCAATATTATTATACAATTCCGCCTCATCATATTTTTGCCAATATCAATATAAAAAACATTACTAACAGTAAAATTCAAAAATACGTAAAATCAAGTCATGCAACATTAAAAAATTAGAAATTCCCACTTATAACGTAATTACAAAATAATTAATAAAATTTTAATATTTTATCTTCCTGATTATCTCAAATAATGGCTGATATAAATCTTCTCTAACATCAATATCCAATTCATGTTCATTAATTTTTTCAGCAAATTCAATTTTCACGTCAGAAATTATCGCTAATGGTTTTTGTTCAGCAACTTCTCCCATGCACAATACTGCACCCATGGCCAAACTATCAGCCACATCAACTTTAGAATATTTAATTATCCTACCAAAAATATCTTTCAAACCAATATAATTACGCACTCCTTTAAACCCAGCATAACCCAAAGCCACTCCCGTAATACCAGCTCTAAGGGGCAAATATCTGCTGTCCGTAATTAAAACACCTATTTTTTTTAATCCAAATTTACGCTTAAGATGACAACGAATTTTGTTTGCTGTTTTAAAGCTATCTTTAGGCAACAAAATCGTCATTCCATTGGCATTAGAACGATCCAAACCGGCAGAAGACATAACCGTATTATCCTTAATGGTCAACCATGTATATTTTGTCTTCATTGCATATTGACTTTCAGATTTAATCACCTCAACTCTTTGTTTTTCATTATTAATCAACATCATCCTCCCCTCTGACAATGCCACAATTTTTGAAGTTACTACTACAATATCTCCTTCTTTAACTTTTTTTAAATACAAATCAATAAAACTTATCAAATTATCACCAGCTTTAAAAATTCCGGTTTTCACAGCCCTAATTTTCATATATTAAAATATCTTCTATCTTTTTTAATTCTAATTTTTTTTATCCTCTCAAACAACGGTTGATATCGATCATCTTTGATATCTATTAGTAACTCTTTTTTATTAACTCTTTCAATAAACTCAACCTTTGCTCCTTCAATTATTGCCAACGGACACATCTCAGCGCCTTCTCCCATTGTTAAAACCGCTACAGCTGCTAAACTATCCGCCACATCTGTCCACGCGGATTTTATCGGCTGACCATAAATATCTTTTTTACCTTTATGAAATTCTAAACCTCTAAATCCCGCATAACCCAAAGCCACTCCCGTAATACCAGCTCTAAGTGGAAGTAAACGGCTATCAGATATAATTACTCCAAAATTCTTCAATTTATATCTTCTCATCAATCTTTTTCGTAAATTCACCGCTGTTTTAAAACTATCTTTTGGCAATAGAATCAATTTGCCATCAGCATTCGATTCATCAACTCCAGCCGCAGACATAACCATTCCATCACGAATCGTAAGCCAAGCATATTTTGAACGCATCGCAAATTGACTTTCTTGTTTAATTATTTGCTCTTTTGTAGATTCATCTTTTATTAAAACCGTACGCTTTTCCGCTAAAGACACAATTTTTTGAGTTACAACTAAAATCGAACCTTCTTTAATCTTCTTAATATTGGATTCAATAAAAACGGCCAAATCATCACCTTCACAAAAAATCTTGGTCTTTACGGGTTTTATTATCATTAATTATAATTAGACTCTTTAATATAAATACTGTCAATGATTGGTTTAAATAAAATAGTATCGTTATAAAGCCTATAACAATAACACATTTATTATTATTTTTTTAAAACAATAAACAAACAACAGAGTTTAATAAATAATAAATCTCATCAAAAAACTTTAAATCATTTTTGATAAATTTTATTTTTATTAATTTTAATACATTATTATTTTACTATAATCTACTCCAAACACCAATAAATTTTCCAAATTTAATTTTGATGTAAATCCTGGATTCATATATAGATGTTCCATTGTTCTAGATAAAACTTTATTATATGATTTGTAATAACTATACATCGTATCCAAAAGATTATCTTGTTTAACAAAATCTTCCCAACCATTTTCTGCTCCAACCGTAGCATACCAAGCTAAAACCGTATCCAAATCTGCATTAGTAATAACTGTTTGACGTAAATCATTATCTCCCAAAATGTAATCAATAGTAGCTGCTTCAGGATAAGCTAAATAGCCTTTAGGATATTTTATTTCTTGAAAAGATAACTCCGAATAATCATCTCCTAATTCTCTAGAGATAATAACTGAACGATGCGAAAATGTGCCATCTTCATGAGTTTTTGAATAATTCATAATTTTTGCGGTGCCAGAGGTATAATCATTTATATAATTCAATCTTAATTGCCAATCTTTTGATTTACTTACAAAAAAATTAGCCAGATCTTCTATATCCAAGGTGCTAGAAGCACTATATCCATACCTATTAATCATGGTAACCTCAATATCATCAGGATGCACGAACGAAGCAATATTCCCCGTATTATCTTTGACCATATAATTATTCAAAATCTTGGAATAAGTTCCATAATCAAATTTAGCTATAACCAACGGATTTTCTAACGGATTTTCTATTGTATTAAATTCATCCACATCAAAAGCATCATCCATCTCATAATTCAAAAACAAAGCATCAGAAACATCACGAACCTCTTTAGCCCACTCATCACCATATAAAGCTTTAGCCACATCTTCATTAACTAACCAACGTAATTTATTATCTTGCAAAATAACATAAACTCTTGGATCCGTAACAATTTTTATTAATTTTGTACCAGGTCTAAAGGTCACATTACCCCCAATAGGAATATCAGCTAAAACCTTATCAGGGATTGTTTTTACTGTATCAAAATTTTCATACCAAGAAAAATATACATCTTCATTTGGAAATACATATCTTTTACCATCAAAATAATAATAAACCGCCACATCTGAAGCTTTGATTAAATCGCCAGATTCAACAACTCCGGCATGAACTCGCATAGGCGCTAACAAAAAAACGCCAAATAGCAAAATAATTGTTGAAATAAATATTTTTTGCATATACATATAAAATAAGTATAACATAAAAAAATACCGACCACAATAAACAATTTCATTTAGTAATTAGGATCATGTATTGGCAAAAACTTCATTCCTAGTATAAAAGCAATTCCCAATATAAAAACAACAAAATGCAAAATCATACGTCTTCCTTTTTCACCATGTTTAATTTCAGGCACTAAATCCGAAGCCGCAATATAAATAAACCCCCCTGCGGCTATTGGTAGTAAATATAAAACCGCTTCTCTGCTCGCTCCTGCAAAAAAATACCCCAGAATACCCCCTAATACTGCAGTCAATCCCGATAAAAAATTAAAAAACAATGCTTTTGTTGTTTTAAATCCACCATATACCAAAACTCCAAAATCACCGATTTCTTGCGGTATTTCATGTAAAGCCACTGCAACCGTTGTTACAATGCCCACAACCGGACTTACCATGAATGAAGCCGCAATAATCAAACCATCTATCAAATTATGTACAGCATCGCCAAATAAAATCAACTTTGATATAGAATTTTTTTGTGCATGTTCCGAGCAAATCGTATTTTTATGATCGCTACCATGGCAATGATGCCAATGCAAGCCTTGTTCAATAATAAGAAAAAATAAAAATCCAGCTAAAACTAATAAAAAAATTAATTCCAGTTGCTCATGCTCATATCCAATTTCATAAATAGCCTCGGGAATTAAATGCAAAAATGCCCCTCCTAATAATCCGCCACCAGCCAAAGCCACCAAAATCAATAAAATTTTATCCAATTGTTTTTTGGATAAAATAAAACCAAAAACACCAATAAAAGAAATTAAACTAACAGCAAAAGTTGCTAAAATAATATAAATAAATGTCATATTATATCAAACAAGCATCACACACTCCTGTTAAAATTAATTGATGATTAATATTATTAAATCCTTTAATTTTTCTAAATCCATGTTCACAGGGCACGCACTCTATTCGACCGCATTTTATACAAGTTATATGATGATGCGCATTTTTGCTTAAATAATATTTACCAATTCCTTGTACATCTTCGCGTTGTGCTATTCCGATACTCATTAGCATTTCTAAAGTCCTGTAAACCGAAACCAAATCAATCCCCAAAATTTTATCATGGATCTCCTGAGCTGATTTTGGCTCATGGCTTGCTTGTAAAACTTCAATCACAGCCATCCTGGGTTTAGTAATTCTAAAACCAGCTTGCTTCAACTTATCTTTTATCATTTAAACACCATAACATTATTGCAAATTATTTGCAATAAAACTTTACAATTTCTTTTAAATATCAAATCTATATCGAAAACTTTAATACGTACATTTTTATTCAACATTTTGTTGAAATGGAATTTTGTTCAAATCTTCATTCGTAATACCCAATCCTAAATATCTCATAATATTATAAGCTTCAGAACCATCTTTCATATAAATCATCCTACAATTTTTAGGATAAACATACCAAGCCTCGCCCTTTTGCTGAACCTGAAGCAATATACGACCTTTCAATCTATTTGCCAAAGAATTTAAATTGCAAACACTCGAAGCATTTTTAATTTCTTCCACCGAAGCAACTTTTGAAATCTTATTCAAATTATCATCCGTAACACCTAATCCAAACGAACGCATTAATTCATAGGCCACCGAACCATTTTTCATATATAAACGTTTTTGCGTAACCGGATCCACATACCAAGCCTCGCCATGTTCTTGTACCTGTAACAAAATATAACCTTTAACTCTAGAAATTAAATTCGGATCCGACATTTTTGTATGGATTGCCGAGTTTGTAATAGTAGGACCCTTACTAGAATATTTCTGCATATATTCTTGATATGAATTCCAAGTTTTAACATTCTGTGTATTCACATTATCGATAAATTGCTCACCCACCCAACCAAGAGCTCCATTTACAGCCACTCTATACCAACCGTCAGTATAACCGACAACATCAACAATCATTCCTGCGCTTAAAGTCATTAAAACAATAGAATCAGTCATGCAAGCCTGATCTCGTAAAAACACGGCTGATTTAACTTTTCCGCTTCCAGTATATTCAAAAACCGGGTCCTCATAACAGTTTCCAGCTTTAGCAGAATTAGCAGAAAAAGAAAAAATCGCATAAAACCACATTAAAGTAAAAAAAATATACTTATAATATTTCATATTGGGTGTTAAACATTTATCAAAATTATCAAACAATTTTTTCATATTAATTATACTAAGTAATAATCAAAAAGTCTAAAATATTTTTAATAATATGTAATAAAAAAATTATAATTTTCTAATTAAACTTACTATTAACATGTCTAATTAATATTATTTAACAAACTATTCCAAACTCTTGCGATTTTTTGCATTTATTGCTAATATAAAAAAATAAATTAAATATAAATTAATAATATTTAATTTTAAAATATTTAAATATACAGGGACGTCGTATAATGGTAGTACAGGGGTCTCCAAAACCTCTAGCGCGGGTTCGATTCCTGCCGTCCCTGCCAAAAAATTCACGAACACAAATTCGTGAATTTTTTATTCACATAACTTTCCCTCTAGTTCTAGTAATCAAAAATCGCATTTGATCTATGTGAGAGAGTAATAGTAAAGTTCTTACTATCAAATGCAAGTGTTTTGTCTTTTAATACAAAATTTTAACCTAATATAATAGTAGTGTTATGTTTAAGCCCAGTGAGTGAGTTACTATTTTCAAATCAATCTTTAATAATACATAGCAAAAACTATCATATTTTTCACATATTATCTGATATCATTCAATTCTTCCTTGAATAGTCATTATATACACCAATTCGTAGATTATATTATAAATCCGCTTTTCTTACAGCTATGATCTGTTTAATATGATAAAAGTGTTGAAAATTATGCTTAGAGAAAAATTAATCATTCAATTAAAAAAGTTTTACTCAATTACAAAAAGCTTGTCATGTATTAACAAAAAAGATATGCTTTGTTTAACAACATTAAGAGCATTCAATATACAATTTAATTTATTAGCAAAAATCCATAGTAAAGAATAATAAAGATAAAATTTTAAATTCAAATTTTCCTCAAAATTCAAATCTTACAAAGATATTATCTTATCGTTATTAAATACAAAAATACTACCTCAAACTTATATCTTTAAGTAAATCGTAATCTTTATGAATTATGAACGCGGCAGTAATGAGTTAAGCTTTTTTGTACAACAAGACTTCCAAAATGACTCATTTAACTCGCTTGATTATTGGCAGAGTAATTTTTTCTATGATCGACAGATTAATAATACCTTCGAACATCTAGATTTTTTATATGACATCTCTCGTAAAATCTTACTGAGGGGGGTACGTACATTTCCCTCTTATCTCATAGAAAATTTAATAACGAAAATTTACGGTTCAGAGTTTTTGATAGAAGAAAATAATAATAAACACAATGGTAGTATATCTTATAAATTTTCTGACAAATTAAAAAAATTTTATTTAGAATTTACTGAGTTCGCTGATTCTACAACCTTCGAGTTAGACGAGTTAGATCAGATACAATTTGATCCAGAGCATCCAGAAAATGAAAAACGTTTTTTTATTAAACTTGTAAAAAAATTCGGCCCCAGAATTGTCCAATTTGTGTATACGCAAGTTAGAATTGATACGATTCTACCCAGTAACATTGCAAAAAATTTTGTGAATCAAAGACTTGATTTCCTGCTAGCCTTTCCAAATGGAAAAGCGCTTATTATTGAACCTGGTGATCATGACGATATAAGTCAACATCAACTTGACATACAGCGTGATAAAGCATTTTCAGAAATTGGAATAAAGACACTACGTCCAAGAAATAGTGAAATTGATACTCAAAAACTTTATAACCAAATTGAGATGTATTTAGAGGCTCTAGACGTAAAAAAATATCTTTTAAAAAAACATAGCTCCAATCAGTCAGTCGCAGCAGAAAACCTTTTATTACTACCATCACTTATTTCTCGAATAGAACAAGTTCTTAATTCATATTTATTACGCCATGGATTAATTCTAAATAAGAGGTTATCTATCGGTATCATTGAACGTGATATTCTAGCTGCTGATTGGGCAATTTTAAGTTTTTTAGATCGTATAAAAAGAATTGCCGAGTTATATGAAATCAACCTCCCTTTGCCAATCATCGAATTACGAATCGTACGAAATGAAGCACAAAAATCATTACATGATTTAAAATTACTTCATGAGGAGTTAATCAATCTAAATGTCAATATTGAATTTGTCGAATTAGAAAAAGCTGCCTCATCCGATATCCTTCTCGATGTAGCTATAAAATTAAATAATACAGTACCACCAACAGATATTAAAAACCGTTCGTCAAATTATTGCTGTATACGCAACTCATATCAACATAATTCGGTAGTAAATTTTTACATGTTATCAATACCGAAAGCAGTAAAGGATCATTCGCAATTCGAATATTTATTAGAAAGTTTTTTGCAAGATTTCTTCCGTAAAAAAAAGTTTCGTCTTGGTCAATATCCAATCATTAAACATGTTCTTGCGCAAAACAATACAGTTGGATTACTTCCTACTAGTGGAGGGAAGTCTATTTGCTATCAACTCGCCACCCTATTAACACCCGGAACAACAATCGTAATTGATCCAATCCGCGCGCTTATGCAAGACCAAGTGGATAGTCTTCAATACTTTTCTAGGATTACACGAGTTTTTCCTTGGCATGCAGGTTCAAATATAAAAGACGATGAAGCTGGCCGAGTTCTTGCAGAAAATTTAATTGTATTTGTTTCGCCAGAACGATTTCTTAGGATAACATTTCGTAACGCCATGCGCGCACTAGCTGGAGCTGATATTTATATTAACTATGCAGTAGTAGACGAAGCTCATTGTGTATCCATGTGGGGGCACGATTTTAGACCAGCCTATCTAAGTTTAGAAAGAAACATTCGAAAATTTTGTATATTCCGGAATAAACGACCAATCATCATTGCACTCACAGGTACCGCATCTCAACTTGTATTAATTGACTTAAAAAGAGAACTCGGTATTAATAATCTTGAAGCAATTATTCGACCAAAAACATTTGACCGACCAGAACTTAAATTTTCAATTGTCACTTGCCCAAACAATCAAAAAATAACTCTCATCCAAAAACAAATGCAAATTATTGCACATCGCTTAGGGATATCAAATGTCCAAACAGACGCATGGGGAATCATCTTTACCCCAACGCCAGCCGATGTATGGAAAATATTTGGAACGCTGGTAGGAAATGCTCAGGAATATGTACGAACAGCCCTTGTAGAAACGGATAGTTCAAAATTGAAATATGGATTATATTGTGGCAGCAGCCCGAAAGATTTAACACTTCGAATTGATGAATGGGAGCGCTATAAAGAAATCACATTGAATAGCTTTAAACACGGTTATATGCGTTTATTGGTGGGAAACAATGCTGTAAGCGTAGGTATCGACAACGAAAAATTAAATTACGTTATTAATTATAAAATGCCATCTTCCCTCGAAGGCTATTATCAGCAATGCGGACGAGCGGGAAGAAATAATCAACAATCAGAATGTGTATTAATTTTCTCTGATGACGATCCAGAAAAAACACAGCAATGGCTTGATGGTAAGATAACTCAGATGGGAAAGCGTTATGATGATATTGGTACAGTTTCATATTTTCATGAAGAAAATTTTCCTGGTGAAAATGAAGAAATTAAAAATGCTATATCTGTTCTAAAAGATATCTTTAAATCTAGTAAAGATAAAAATGAATCCGTAATTTCAGGCGAGGGGATTGAAAAGTATATTGCTTATTGGCTTATACTTGGAGTTATTAATGATTACACCGCTGAAGGAATGGGAACGAATAGTCGATATCGAATCTTTCTATCGGAAGCAGTAGTCAATTTCTTACAAACACAAAACAAAGATAAATTATACAATGCAATTCTCACATCGCTTTATAATTATTTACTTCGCTATAAGCTTATCAACCGTGAAGACATAAAGCATGAAATCGATCTTAAAAAAGGATCATTAGCTGAACAGGTGATTCAATATCTCATTCATTTCATTTATAGTGAAATTGCATATCAGAGGAAGCAAGCAATCAGAACAATGTGGAAGTATTGCAGAACACCACAAGCGGATTCAGATAGCTTAAGACGTATCATAAGAGCCTACTTCGACCGTTCTCAATTTTCTGATGATTTAGATGCTATGGCTGAAAAAATTGTAGATTACAACTCGGTTCTAAAAATTATTAACAACATCGAAGGTGTTGATGATATTGAACGCCTCTATTGGGAAACAAATCGCCTTCTTGAAGAACGTTATCGTATTGATTGGGCTACAATCAATCTTTATTCCAGTCTTGCTCGTGAAGGCATCCTCAATAAATCGATATTTACCAAGATTATTGAAGAACTATATAACGATCATCAGATTAAAGATAGTGACAAAGTAAAATATTTAGCTAGTTTCTACGATAGTATTATTAACTTGGGTAAACAACAAGAAAAATTAAAACTCGATTTAATATTAGGTGAATTATTTGAAATTCTCTATATTAAGTATCATTTAAAATTTATTGAATTATTAGATGATTTACAAATAAGCCCTAAATACAAAGAAAAAATACGCCTACGTATCGCAAATAGGCAGTTAGACGTACTCATCTCTACAACAAATTATAAAAAAATAATGAATCATTCCTCTTAATAATATGTCTACAAAATCTATAAACAGCGAAATCGAAGATTGTATTGATAAGTGTAAAACACTTACATTAGAAATCGAAAAATTTAAAAATACCACTGAGATTAATATCTCTATTGCTAATAGTCTTGAACGAGTCTCAATAGCACTAGAACAAGTAACAAAACGCATAAAACCACTTGCTGATAGCGGTTTTCTTAAGCTTCAGTGGATTATTATTACATTAATGATATTAAATACGCTATTAATTAGCGTATTTCTGTTTTTCTTATTAAGCAAATAATCGGATATGTCTATTTTTAAGCATATTACGAAGCATTGCGAATGGTGTGGCAAAATAGTAAGAGAACCTTATTACGCACCATGCGCTTCACTTAAAAACATATTATTCAGTAAATGTAAGGATGTGGTGAAAATTGATAAAGAGAGTGGTGAATTTCTTCTAAATAATGGATCTATTTTGTATTTTGATTTTCAAATCGATGTTACGCATTACGCTACAATACATAAAATCTGTGAACAATTACTCTGCTCAGAAAATTGCGAAGACGAATTTATGGCTAAATATTCTCATGGGCCCCTTTGGTCCGAAAAATTTGAATTTACAAATGCCCAAATTATGCTCACAAAAAATAATCTTTTTCGCCCAATAATCATTAATCCAACTCACCTCAAATACAAAATCAAGCAATGCGAGATATGCGCTTCATCATATCCAGCACTAGGACGAACAACAAATGAAAACACATTATCTGATAGGCAAATCGGTCCTCTAACGTCAAATGAAGATTTACAAAAAATAATTCCAAAATTAGAGGATTACATAGTTGTCACATCTCAAAGCAAAAAAAGTAGAAACGCCCATTGGTTTGCCTATCGTCGAGGTAAGCAAACGGTAAAACCAAGGGATCTTTGTTCTTACGATTGCATGTATCAATTGGCAAAACAAAACCATACCATGATAGTAACCGAAAGCGTACTCGAAAAGAATCGTCTAGGTATAATTACAGAAGATGCTATATTAATAAATACCGAGTTAGGTAATTCCATCCCTTGTAGACCATCATTTCTTGGTTTTATTTAGGTTATATAAAAACAACAATTTAATTCAAACATGTTCTCAATAAAATTTTATTTAAAAAATTCACGAACACAAATTCGTGAATTTTTATTTATAAAACAAATTAATTGGGCATCTCTACTTCTAAAAAAATTATTCTAAAAATATTATACTAAAATAAACTTATCATTTTAAACAATAAAAGGATTTGAATTTTTATCTAAAAAATCACGCAATCTGGCGGATGCTTCAGCAACAGTTTTATTTGTTTTCTCAAGAATATCCATTAACTGCTCTTTTGGCATTCCAACTAAATCTCGACATTCGTCTGCCAACTGCATTACATCACCAAACCTTTCTCCTTCGCGATTACTTGGTTTATAACCCAAAGCTATTAATTCTTTTCCTGTAATAAAAGGCCGTGGAGGTTCTCTATAAACACCAATTTCTTCAGCTCTTTGCCTCAACCACCTACCCGCTTCAAAACCATAAGCCTCAACAGTTTTAAGTAAAAATTGCTGTGGGTTTTGTGGATCCAAAAACGGACCAACTCCCTTACAATCAGCTTCCACAACATAGCTCAATTCCTCGATAGTAGCCGGATACAAACGCTTTGCTAGCCGTCTAAAAGCGCCATCTTTAATAGTCCCTTTATTTTTAGAATCATCTTTCCGATGTAAATAATTAACTGTTGGCCAAATATGTTCACGCACCAAATTTACCACTTTCTCAATATCTTTTATTCTTGTTCCTATTCTTTCCAAAAATTTTACTGAAGGCTCCATTCCTTTAATATCATGCGAATGCGATTTGATACGTCCATCTTTAAATTCAGTTGTTTCAGGCTTACCCAAATCATGACACAAAGCAGCTAGCATGACTACACGAGCCGTCTCGCCCTTAAGATTATTCATGTCAACTATTTCTTTAGCCCCATCAACCACCAACAAGGTATGCACCCAAACATCACCTTCAGGGTGCCATTCAAATTCTTGCTCACATCCAATCATTGCTTGCAACTCCGGATAATATTGCTCCACCGCGCCAATTTCTCGCAATAAATTTAATCCTTTTGATGGTTTTTTAGATCGTAACAATAATTTCTCCCATTCTTCTCTAATTCGCTCTTTGGATATCTCAGCAAGTTCCGGTACCATACTTCTGAAAATTTCCAAAGTTTTTAAATCAGCTTGTAATCCAAATCGACCTGTAAACTGAGCTCCTCGCAATAATCTTAACGGATCATCTCTAAACCTCTCCTCGTCTGTAACACTCAAAATATGCTCTTTTAGATCATCCACTCCGCCATAAGGATCAAATATCTCTCCCGTTAAAGGATCTTTAGATAAAGCATTAAAAGTAAAATCACGCCGTTTAGCCGCTTCCGCTATACTCATATATGGATCAACCTTAACTTCAAAACCCCTATGACCCTCGCCTATTTTTGAATCTATGCGCGGTAAAGAAATATCCAATTCAATTCCTCCTTTATGTTGCAATTTTAAAATTCCAAAAGCCTTTCCCACATCTTTTACTGATCCGTATTTGCTTATGATCCTTTCAACAGTTTCTGCGTCCAAACCATAAATCTCGATATCAAAATCTTTAGCCGCTATTCCCAAAACCTCATCCCTTACTGCACCTCCGACAATTAATGCTCTACCTCCAGCTTCTTTAATTGCTAAAGCTACCTTCAAAACCATTTCAAATGCTTCTTTAGCCTCAATTGAATGTACTTTTTCTATATATTTTGTATATTCTTCAGCCTCCAAACCACGATATATTCTACAATTATCTCGCTCTTCGATAAATTCGGGAATTATCTTTAAATCCGACTCTTTCTCGTCAAATCTACGGCGATCATAAACCTCCCTAATCTCGGGCGCTGCATAATTTAATCTATCTTCTAACATATTTTTATTATATCATTTATCACTTCTTATTAACAATATTATAATCTCCTACTATTATACCAAACAAATCAATAAGCCAACTAATCGAATAAACGATATTCCTTAATTCGTTACGTTACACAAAATACTTCATTCAATTCAAGCGTTTTTCATCATTAAACATGACTCACATTTACTTTTATGTTAAACTATCAACATCAAGAATAGATCAAGAATTATTTATTAGTTAATTGTTAATTTTTACGCCATAAGCGCATCCGCTTTTAGCGGAAATAATTGTTATTTAATTATGAGCAAACCAGCCTATGTACTCTCGGTCAATATGGGTTATGGCCACGACCGTGCAGCTTATGCTTTAAAAGAACTTGCTGAAGGTGGAGTCATTAAAATGAATGATTACCCTGGTATTCCCAAACGCGACAAACAACTTTGGGATCAAAGCCGTAAAGGTTACGAAGCTATTTCACGTTTAAAACCCATTCCGGTTATTGGAGACATGGCTTTTGCCATAATGGACAAAATTCAAGAGATCGACGATTTTTACCCCCGTCGTGATTTATCCAATCCTACATATCAAGTTCATCAAACCTATTACTTAATAGAAAAAATGGGCATGGGTCGTCATCTTATAGAGAAACTAGCTAAAAAGCCTAAACCATTAATTTGCACTTTTTTTACCGGAGCATTTGCCGCCGAAATATTTGATTATCCCGGCGATATTTATTGTCAAATTTGTGACGCGGATATGGCACGCGTTTGGGTGGCTCGCGATCCAAAAAAAAGCCGAATAAAATACTTTGCCCCAAATGGACGCGTAGTAGAGCGTCTTAAACTTTATGGTGTAAGAGAGGAAAATATTTTTCATACCGGTTTTCCACTCCCTCGAGAAGTGATTGGCGGTCTCGATAACAATTCTTGTAAAAAAGATTTAATGCAAAGAATTTGCAATTTGGATCCTCAAGGTATCTTTTTAAAAAAATATCAAAAAACCATTGAATCAGAAATGGGTGTCGGTTCGTGTAATATCAAAAAAGATCATCCACTAACTTTAATGTTTGCCATCGGAGGAGCCGGAGCCCAATATCAGTTAGCAATTGACATATTAACAAGTTTAAAGACGCGTTTAAAACGTAATGGATTCATCATTCATATGATGGTTGGCACAAAAAAAGAAGTTGCTAAAGATATTGTCTCCAATATAAAAAAGCTAGGAATGCAAAATCTTATTGGCAAAAAACTATTTGTAGATCTATACAAAGATCGTCCAACTTATTTTAGAGAATTTAATAAATTACTACGTAAAACCGATATTTTATGGACCAAACCAAGCGAAATGTCTTTTTATTGCGCTTTAGGCATGCCAATTCTCATGGCTCCCACGATCGGCAGTCAAGAAGATTTCAACAAAACTTGGCTCATGTATATCGGAGCTGGTATCGAACAAGCAAATCCTAAATTTACCAACGAATGGCTTTTTGACTGGATAGATTCCGGCGGTTTCGCCCGCGCTGCTTGGAATGGTTATGTCGAAGCCCCACAACATGGTTCTTATCGTATCGAAGGCATTATTACCGGTAGCAAAATGGAAGTTGAAAAACTCCCGATGATCGTATAGCCGTCATCAAAATAAAACAAAAAATTAGCCTCGCTTAATTTTAAAGCAAATCACACAACGAATGCGACATTCAATGCATTTCTAGTTACTCGAAGAAGAATCGTCGTCTTCATTTTGCTCTACATTGCTTTCAAGATTTTCCGTTACCGTCTGCCCATCTTTTTGAAATTGTTCTACAACTGATGATGGTTCATTGTTCATTTCTAAAGCAATCGAATCTTCGTTTTGACTATCTTTGACGACCCCTTCATCGTTAGTTATTTTTTTACCAAAAATATTTTTCCAAAATGACATATTCGTATTAATTAAAAATTATTCAACACCTTTATATTATAATTTTTGTGTTTGAATTAATTTTTATTATAAATCTCTATTTCTATTTTTTAAGCAATATAAGCAAATCTACCACAAAACAAATTGAATCAAAATATACCATTATCATTTAATCAAACTAGAGATATCCATTAAATTTGCAGATTGTCCCATAACCACAGGCAATTTACCATCCCAGGCTTCAATAAATCTCATTTCCAATATCTTATCATTGGTCTTCAAGGCTTCAGATTCTATACGTATAGCTTCCGCTCTGCCTTTAGCTTCCGCAATTTTTTGCTCCGCCTCAAACTTCACTTGTTCCAATTTATTTTTAGCAGCCAATGCCTGTTGTTCAGCCATAACTTTATCCTCAATCGCCCGATTAAAAGATTGCGAAAAAGAAAAGTCCACAATATTAAATTCTTCCACTAAAATACCATGCGGTTCCAATTTATTCTTCAAATTTAACCTAATTTCATCTCTAACTTCCCCACGTTTAGTGATTAATTCTTCAGCTGTAAATTTTGCGGTTGCCGCTTTTACAGATTCTTGCAACGAAGGATCAATCAAACGCATATCATAATTCTTACCCACGCTTTGATATAAATCTGCGACTTTACTAGGATCAATTTTATAATTTAAAGCTACCCGACTATTCACAATCTGCAGATCTTTAGAAGCCGCATCCGACCCCACCTCGGTTTTTTGAACTTTTACATCAATAATAACCACTTTTTGAATCAAAGGAATTTTAAAATACAAACCTTCATTAAAAATTTTCCCTGTAACAGCTCCAAATTGAACCAAAACCCCTCTTTCTCCAGCATTTACAGTGCCAATTGAGGAGATAATCAAAAACAGCAATATTGATACAATTACAACTAATATTGTAATTTTTGATATTTTTTTGTCATTTAATATATGCAAAAAATTCATAACAACCATTTCTTAATGATTATCCTTTATCAATCTAAACACGCCACAATTTTAAAGTCAATAATTTGTACGCGCCCACCTATCTTTGCACTCCTTGCTTGATTCTTGATTCAGA
>CAZLVV010000011.1:0-30531 GCA_964563385.1 uncultured Gammaproteobacteria bacterium | reverse complement strand
ATGGCCTCACTTCAGCTGAAGGTCTCAAATTGCCAAGAGAAGTGTATAACCTCTCCCTCGATGGCCTCACTTCAGCTGAAGGTCTCGAATTGCCAAAAACAATTAAGTTCCTCTTTCTCAATGACCTTACTTCAATCGAAGGACTCAAATTGCCAGAAACAATTGAAGGACTCTACCTCAATGGCCTCACTTCAGCTGAAGGTCTCGAATTGCCAAAAACAATTAAGTTCCTCTCCCTCAATGGCCTCACTTCAGCTGAAGGTCTTGATTTAACTGACATTAAGATTGGAAGTATTGTCTATCTTGAAAAAGTACCAAACAATGAAAAACAAGAGCTTCGTAAAAAATATCCCAATTTATGGATTGATTAAGCTTTTATCGATGTACATTTCATTATTTATTTAATTCAAGTTAGTAACACGCGTACAAAATTACAAAATATGA
Organism: uncultured Gammaproteobacteria bacterium; assembly: GCA_964563385.1. Classification (GTDB taxonomy): domain Bacteria; phylum Patescibacteriota; class Patescibacteriia; order 2-12-FULL-60-25; family 2-12-FULL-60-25; genus MWCR01. The sequence continues at coordinate 30,087 of CAZLVV010000011.1, read as the reverse complement.
AATATTGACTAAATTTAATATTTCAGTTAATTTTACCAATCGCGCTTATTGTGCGTGTACTTTAAAAAAACACTTGGAAAGCAAAGATAAAGGAGTTTACATGTACAATTTCGATGCCGATATTAACGATTTGAATTCAATCTTTCCCATGGGTGTCAAAAAACCAAATTGGGCGCTTACAGGAGGTGGAGCTGTTCATTATTTATTAAAATCCAAAAATATAGCGCACAAAACATATCCGCGACACGTTTATACCGAACGAGAACATAAAGACATGGATGTTGTTGTATTCGCCCCCAATAAAACCAAGTTAATCTTAGAGCATCCTCACGAAATTTATTGGAAGTATTCAGCAGATGAAATAGAGCGTTGTAATTACAGCTTGCCTTACGATCGAAGATTCTCCGTATTTTGTATTGAATTTTTAACTCATTGTCATTTCGGTTTTCCACCACCTTACATTTCTGAAACGGTTTTCTGTCAAGATGACAAAACCAAAGTTTGGTGCGTGAGTCCTGAATACATTGTTGCTAGCAAGTTATTTCATTACTTGCCACCACGCGAAGGTATTGACGATGTTGATTGTTACAGATTAAATGCAAAATTCAAGTTCAATCCAAAAACTTTGGAAAAAATTGTCAAACGATCTCCAATGCGTTTCTTGAACCAAGAACAAATCGCGCAACTCGCCAAAAATTGCGATAGTGTAAAAATTCAACAATTGGCTGTAGAGGAGCTACTATCCCGATTTCCTTTTTTGCAAAAAGTGGATATCGATCCTAAATATTTACTTGGTTATTTATTGCTTTCTCCGAAAATATTAACCAAAGAAAAGTTCCAGTCTACTCTAACTGTAACAGAATCTATTACCGAAAATTGGGACATGCCTGCAAAAATCGGATTATTAAATCTAATTTATACACTTAATGATCAAGATCAACATCTCTTTTTAACAGAAAGCGAAGAATTACAACAATTGTTTTTCGAAGATTCAAATTCACCAATTTTTCGCATCTCATTCGAGTATCTTGCTCTTATACACGCGTTAAAAGATGAATTCTTACGTATCGGCCATGAACAGTTATTTTCTCCTTTTGCTAAAAATACAGCTATAGGGTTCTTAGAAACAGATTATCTACACGTGCTTATATCAGCTATGCAGTTTTTGCTAGAATTGAGTCAAGAATTATCAGAGCTTAAAAAAGAGCATTTTTTCCCTCTTAGTCGGATAATAAACCAAAATGTAACAGAGGAGCTATAAAATGACCCTTGCAATATACGCCAGTGATTTTCATGGTAATCGTTTTGCTTACGAGAGTCTTTTTACCGAGGCAATCAAACGGGAAATAGATCACGTTATCCTTGGTGGAGACCTTACACCCAAATGGCCCATAATCCATTTTAGCAAAACTTTAGTGCCATACGATCCCAAAAGCTTCCGCTTTGATGATAACGGCGAAACTTTGGTAGATTATTTAGAAGAGATTGAACATGTGATAAAAAATCGCACAACCGAAGCAGAGCGTTATTATATTAAATTGGGTGGTTACATAGTCAATGCCAGAATCTTAAAAAATTGGCAAGAATTATTAGAAGAGCAACGCGTATTGCGCAAACTTATACATAAAGGATCGATAACCACAAAAAGTCATCCAACGCTTACAGCTGAAGAATGGTCTTTGATTGAATCTCTGATTAAAAATGACAATCAAACACCTCCATTTGACTTCAAAGAAAATCTCAAAGTCGGACGTTTTCTAACCTTGACTGACGAACAAAAAAGAAAAGCTCTTATCTTGCTATACGAAATCTCAAGACTTGCAAAAACTGCTGGAGATGAATGCTTGCAGTTATTGCATTATTACGATATCAATCCCGATAAATTAAATCTAATGCAAAGAAATTTGCATAAATTCTTCACATACTGTCTTGTTGCAGCCCAAAATCATCCCTTAAACCAATTAATACGCGAAGCGCTATCATCAGGAGTCATGGTCGAAAAAGCGCAAACAGACTTTCTTAATAATTGGCTAGTGAAGCAAATCAAGAAATACAAATCAGCTCGACCATCAGCGCGTATTTACTTGATTCTTGGCAATGATGATACACGAGCTTGTCTTTCCGTGGTCAAACAGATGCATAAAAAAGGATTGATCGTTCTCATTCATAAAGACACGAGCGAACTTGCAGATGGCTTTCAAATCGCTGGTTATCCTTATGTTCGTGACAGTGGAGGACGTTTTTATGATGCTTGGGAAAAACCAGAAAGCGAAATTTATCAAGATTTGATTTCGTTAGATCAATCAGCTGACCCGCTAAAAACTGTTTACGTTATACATACTCCACCAGCTTTTTGCGCCCTTGATACAAGCTATAACAATCAACATTTTGGTAGCCAAGGTGTCAGACAATGGCTCGAAAATAGCCCTAAGCATCTTGTGCTTTCCGGCCATATTCACGAAGCTCCATTTATAAATGACCAAGTTTGGCAACAAAAAATAAATGGCACATTATGTATGCAACCCGGAGGTTGGCACGACGAAAACCTTTGTGCCGTCATTTTCGACATCACCAAGCCTGAACAATCGGAATGGATCGTTCCTGCCAAACATCTCAAATAAATCTAACCCTAACCGCGCTCTTGCGGTTTTTATTTTCTTATAATATTAAAACCGATATGAATTAATATCATTTAATATCCAATAAATTAATAATTACGATCTATTGTAAAAATAATATATTTTTTGTATATTACATCGGCACATTTAACAAAAAAGGAGAGATAGTATGAATCCTATCGAAAATCTATTCCAAATTCTAGCCACACTCTCACTTAAAATCGGACATTATTATAAACTTAATGTTACAATTCAATATCGTATTATTCTAGCTTTGGTAGCGCTTGCGCAAACTTTGATAGTAATGGGAGGGTTTTACTTTCTATCTCGTAAAACGGCTATTTATGCAAAATTCGATGAAATTTTATCGATTTATGTCTATGTGTATCTAGGTATTGTCACCTTGCTTACTGCTTCCCAATAGCGCTTTGTTTTTGCAAAAAATAAAGAAATTACACAAATATTAAACCAACCCGAAATTTCAACGCAAGAAAAATTAGAAGCTTTAGAAAAAAAACGAGAATCTTATACTAATGCTCTTTTATCTGCAATTTTTTTTGGATTTTTCTTCTGGCTGGTTTTAGAACAAAATACCGAATTAATCGGCATTTTCATAATACCCGCATGTATAGAAATTTCAACCAATATCTTAGCATTTAGTTGGGAATTTGCTTTCTTTTCCGAAGCCAAACCCGAGATCGCTAAAAACCGTTAATCGGTTTTTTTAATATCATTGACATTTTTAACGCTACCGCGTAAAATCTTGGCGTCCTTAAAAGTATGGCTCAAAACCAACAGTCAAGCGATAAGCCAAAAACAACTTCAAAAACTAGCTCCGGATTAACAGGTTGGGAAGCGCTCGGCTTTGCTTGGGAAATGGGCTATACAATGGCAATTCCATTAGTTGCTTTAACCTTAGGAGGAAGATTACTTGACCGTCATTTGGATACGTCGCCAATTTTTTTACTCACTGGTATTATGCTCTCCATCATAGCCTCATCAATCTTAGTCGGCGCAAAAGCAACCAAAATCATTAACCAAGTAGGTAAAAATGACTCTAGTAACTAGAAATTAGAAATTTTTAATATGTTAGCAATTTCCATCGGACCAGAACTCATCGCGACAATTGCAGGTTTTCCGGTTACCAACACTTTACTCATGGCAGGAGTATTGTTTTTGGTAATATTGCTTATCATAAGCTCAACTTTACGCAACATTGATATCGATAAACCAGCAACCGGAATAGCTGGATTGATGGAAATTTTCGTAGAATTTTTTCTTAATTTCATTGAATCAATCACCAATGATCGCGCTAAAGCTTTAAGATTTTTTCCAATAGTCGCTACAATATTTTTCGTTGTTTTATTATCTAATTTATTCGAAGTAGTACCAGGCATGGGCTCCGTTGGCATCTGGGGATTGCATCATGGAGAAGTGGCTTTAATTCCTTTTATTCGCTCGCTTTCAGCAGATTTAAATTTCACCTTAGTTGTAGCTTTATTCGCCATGACTTCAGTTCAAATAATTGGTATGCGTTATTTAGGTTTTTTTGGATATTGGGGTAAATTTTTTGTAGCGCCTTGGCATAAACCTTTTGTTATCGGAAGTTTTGTAGGATTACTTGAACTTGTTTCTGAATTTTCCAAAATACTATCTTTCAGTTTTCGTTTATTTGGCAATATTTTTGCAGGTGAAGTTTTACTATTAGTTATTGCTTTCTTAGCACCATTTTTAGCTCCTTTACCATTTTTATTTCTTGAACTTTTTGTGGGATTTGTGCAAGCTTTGGTTTTCTCCACACTCACTATTGTCTTTCTTAACATGGCAACAATTAGTCACGATGAACATGAAGAAGAACTAGCCCTACGCGCAGATTACTCCAAAGCTACTTTTGGTGGCAAAGTTGGCGGTATTATTCCTTTAAATAGTCATGAGTAGGTGATTGCCATGGAATCACATTACTTTGCGATTCCTATCAATTTCTTACTTGATTGTCGACGACATAAAACAAAAAATTTTTGTCGTAGCGCCAAAAAGTTTGGAATTCTTCGATTCTAACGAAGATTTTAATTTTTACTAATTATTAATTTTTAAATAATTATTTTTCAAAAAACAATTATGGAAAACGAAATCACGCACGCAACAGTGTCAAATATCGATTCAATTCGCTTAATCGCCATGACTGCCACAATTGCCATAGGTGGTATGCTTCCGGCCTACGGTATCAGTAAAATCGGCGCCAAAGCCATGGAATCAATTGGTCGCAATCCTGAAGCCGCTTCCAAAGTTCAAACAGCTATGCTTATCGGTGCAGCTTTTATCGAGGCTATCGCTATTTACGCTTTGGTTGTTGCTCTTATTATCAAATTCGTATAAACAATCATCAAGTATCAAGTAGCAAGCTGCAAGAAAATACTAAACTCTTGTCGCTTGTCACTTGTGACTTGTTTTAAAAAACATCATCAAAAAAATAATTTACACCAAGATCATCAAGGTTTATGTCTGAAATGTTAACAAAATTAGGAATCGACTGGCGTATCTTCATCGCACAACTTATCAATTTTTTGATTCTATTTCTGATATTGCGCACTTTTGCTTGGAAACCAATTTCCGCTACTTTAGAGGCGCGTCGCGCAAAAATTGCTAAAGGCATCAATATTGCCAAAGATGCTGAAGACAAATGGCAAAGCATTGAAAAGGAAAAAAACGATATACTATCAGAAGCACGAAAAGAAGCTCACAAAATTATTGACGATGCTAAACAAAAAGCAACCATTTTAAAAGAAGAAAAATTACGCATGGCAAAAACCGAAATCGATAAACAAATTACTGAAGCCAAAGAAATGTTAGTTGGAGAGCGTCAGGCAACATACACTGCTTTAAAAAATGATCTAGCTATATTAATCACCAAAGCCACCGGTAAAATAATAAAAGATCTTGATGCCGAAACTCATAAAAAACTTATAGACGAAGCGATTAAAGATTTAGAAACTGCCTAATTATGTCAAAAAATGCCCGCAATCTTAAAGAAATCGCCGAAGCTTGTATAAAAACAGCTACTTCTGAAAATTTGGTTATTCGGGTTATAGATGACTTGAATCTTTTTAATGAAATTTTAAAAACCAAACCCGAATTAATTCGTTCATTAGAGGATACCATAATTCCAATTGATCAAAGATTGACTGTTTTAAACAAAGTCTTGGGAACCGATTTTCATACATACTCCACTAATACAATCGCGTTATTGATTCAAAATAAATCGTTATCGGACATGGATACTTTTTTACGCCTACTCGAATCCTCCGCGCGAGATATTGCTTCACACTATGAATGCGCAGTAATCACCGCCGTAGAACCAGACAAAACAATCATGACTAAAATTAAAAACGCTATCGAAAAAAAATTTAAAGGTACTGTTCGCTTAACTTTCAATATCGACCCTTCCATTATCGGAGGTATGATAATCAAATGCGGAGATTGGGAATATAAATCAACTATTCAATCAAAATTAATGCAATTACACAATCATCTTGTATTTTTCGAATAATATGAAAACCAACGCAACAGCAGCCGCCAAACTATCAGATGAGCTTCAAGCGCAAATCCGATCTTTTACGGCGAAAAGCACAACCGAAGAAACCGGAACCGTACGCGAAGTAGGCGACGGTATCGCTTCCATAAGCGGTTTAAAACACGCCAAATCCATGGAAATGCTTTCTTTTGAAAACGGCTCCGTGGGGGTCGCCTTAAACTTGGAACATGATCGGGTAGGCGCCATGATTTTGGGTGATTACACGGGTATTAAAACCGGACAAAACGTTCAATCATCTGGTAAAATTTTATCCATACCGGTTGGAGATGGGGTCATTGGACGTGTTTTAAATCCTCTTGGTCAACCGCGAGACGGCAAACCAGCTTTCAAAGAAGAAACCATATATCCTATAGAAAAAATTGCCGCTGGTGTTATGGCGCGTCATCCTGTAGACACTCCGCTCATGACCGGCATAAAAGCTGTTGACTCCATGATTCCTATAGGACGCGGACAACGTGAACTTATTATCGGTGATCGTCAAACCGGAAAAACTGCCATTGCCATTGATACTATCATTAATCAAAAAGGAAAAGGTGTCACTTGTATTTACGTTGCTATCGGCCAAAAAGATTCCAAAATAGCTAAAATAGTCTCCAAACTCAAAGAAGTTGGCGCCATGGATTACACTGTAATCGTAACAGCTTCAGCTTCAGATCCGGCTTCATTGCAGTATATTGCCCCTTATGCAGGTTGCGCAATTGGCGAATATTTTATGGACAAAGGTCAAGATGCTTTGGTTGTATACGACGATCTTTCCAAACATGCTTGGGCTTATCGCGAAGTTTCGCTCTTACTTCGTCGTCCACCGGGTCGTGAAGCTTATCCGGGAGATGTTTTTTACTTACACTCTCGTTTACTAGAACGCGCTGTTCGCCTTTCTAAAGAATACGGTGGAGGGTCTTTAACAGCTCTACCCATTATCGAAACTCAAGCTGGAGATGTTTCTGCTTATATCCCTACCAATGTCATCTCCATTACCGACGGTCAAATTTTTTTAGAAGGCGACCTTTTCTATCGTGGTATTCGCCCAGCATTAAACGTTGGACTTTCCGTATCTCGTGTAGGAGGTGCCGCTCAATTCGGTATCATGAAAAAAATTGCCGGCCCAGTTCGCTTAGATTTAGCTCAATTTCGTGAATTGGAAGCTTTTGCTCAATTTGCCACTGATTTGGATGATGTTACTCGCAGTCAAATCGAACGTGGACGTAGAACCGTTGAAATTCTAAAACAAGATCAATATGTGCCCATGTCATTATCACATCAAGTAGCATCTCTTTTTGCTGTAACTCGTGGGCTTTGTGATGAAATACAAATAGAAAACATAACAGATTGGGAAAACGGTCTACACGAATACTTGGATGGAAACGCATCAAATCTACTTACTGAAATGGAAGAAGTTGGCAAACTCACTGAAGAAATCGAGTCCAAATTAACTGAAACCATCAAAAACTGGAACAATATTTATTTGGCTAAATAAAATATGCCGTCTAACACCAGAGCCATAAACTCACGACTAAAATCCATCAAAAATACACGCAAAATCACCAAAGCCATGGAGCTTGTTGCTGGTGCAAAAATGCGTAAAGCGGTACAAATGACAGTTGATAGTCGTAATTATAGTAATAACATCAAAAAAATTGTTGATGATATTTTACCTTTAATTAATCAAAAATCTCACCCTTTATTATACGGACGAAAAGAGGCTAAATCATCAATTTTAATTATCGTTGCTTCTGATAGAGGATTATGCGGATCTTTTAACGCTCAACTTATTAAACATTGTAAAGAATTTCTAAGCACTCGTAACGAACCTGTAAAAGTCATCACTGTAGGAAAAAAATCTGAAAATCCAATGCGTAGGCTAAATCACGAAATCATGGCTTCATTCGAATCAATTTCCAACGCTCCTTCTTTTGAAAGATCTCAAAGCATCGGTAGATTAGTTTATGATGAATTTTTACATAATCGCGCAGATCGTGTCTTCCTTTGTTACGCAGATTTTCGTTCAACCATTTCTCAAGTTCCAACAACTGTTCAATTATTGCCCATTATTCCCGAATCCGAGTTAAAAATCAATTTAAGCACAGAAGACGAAATCGAAGATCCACGTGAAAAAATGACTTCTTCAGAGCGTTTAGCTTATGATCGTAAAAAAGCTGAAAAATATCCACTGGATTATGAAATTGTCTTTGAACCTTCTCCTCGACACGTTCTTGATCAAATGCTTCCACGGTTAATTGATACAAGATTATATCAAGCCATGTTAGAATCAACGGCATCCGAACATTCCGCTCGTATGATGGCCATGAGAAACGCTACTGATTCGGCTGGAGATGTGATAGATTCTCTTACTTTGACATTTAACCGAGCGCGTCAAGCTGGCATTACTGCCGAAATCTCCGAAATTTCTGCCGGTAAAGCCGCTCTTGAAAATTAATAATCAAATTAACTGATATCCAATGTCGATCATCTAACATCTAAAGTTATAAAGCAACTTATAACATTACAAATTCGACATTCTACATTCTATAAACACTATGCAAGGCAAAATCACACAAGTTATAGGTCCGGTTGTGGATGTTCGTTTTGACGGCGAACCACCCAAAATTTATAACGCCCTCACAATCGATCGTGATGGGAATAAATTGGTTTTAGAAGTCGAACAGCATTTAGGCGAAGGTGAAATTCGCGCTATTGCCATGTCCAGCACAGATGGTTTGGAACGCGGGATGTCTGTCGAAGACACTGGCGCGCCTATCTCGGTTCCGGTCGGCGAAAAAACTCTTGGCCGTATGTTTGATGTATCCGGTAATGCCATCGACGGAAAAGGTCCTGTTGGAAATGAAAAAACTTACCCCATTCATCGTCCAGCTCCAACTTTTGCTGATCAATCCACTAAAACTGAAATTTTAGAAACAGGTATAAAAGTTATCGATTTGATTTGTCCATTTTTAAAAGGTGGAAAAATCGGTCTTTTTGGTGGAGCTGGTGTTGGAAAAACCGTTATTGTTATGGAACTTATTCATAATATCGCTACAGAACACGGCGGTTATTCCGTATTCGCCGGAGTAGGAGAGCGTACGCGTGAAGGAAATGCTCTCTGGCAAGAAATGAACGAATCCGGGGTTATCGATAAAACATCTTTAGTATTCGGACAAATGAATGAACCGCCAGGCGCACGCGCCCGTGTGGCTTTAAGCGGTCTTGCAATCGCAGAATATTTCCGTGACGAAAAAAATCAAGACGTTCTGCTTTTCATTGATAATATTTTCCGCTTCACACAAGCAGGTTCTGAAGTTTCTGCTTTGCTGGGTCGTATCCCGTCAGCCGTGGGTTATCAACCAACTTTAGCCACCGAAATGGGTAACTTACAAGAACGTATCACCTCTACCAATAAAGGATCTATCACTTCGGTTCAAGCTGTTTATGTTCCAGCAGACGATCTTACCGACCCAGCGCCTGCTACAACTTTCGGACATTTAGACTCAACAGTTGTTTTGACTCGCAATCTCGCTGAACTTGGTATTTATCCGGCTGTTGATCCGCTTGACTCATCTTCAACCATTTTAGATCCAAAAGTTGTTGGCGAGCGCCATTATAAAGTTGCGCGAGGAGTGCAAAAAGTTCTCCAACGTTATAAAGATCTTCAAGACATTATCGCAATTCTTGGTATGGATGAATTATCCGAAGAGGATAAGATGACAGTGGCTCGCGCGCGTAAAATTCAAAAATTCCTTTCCCAACCATTTTTTGTCGCCGAGGTATTCACAAACAACCCTGGTAAATACGTAACACTAGAACAAACCATAACTGGTTTTGAAGAAATTCTCGAAGGTAAGCATGACGACAAACCCGAACAAGCATTTTACATGAAAGGCTCTATCGACGAAGTAATCAATTAAACATTTTCAAAGTTATAGTATTTTATGTCTCTCCTTAATTTTAAGTTAATTACTCCAGAAAAAGTAGTATTTGAAAAGAAAGTGTCGCAAGTCACCCTTCCTACCATGGATGGTGAAATTACAATACTTCCTAATCATATTCCTTTGGTTGCTGAACTTGTTCCCGGAGTAGCCATGTTAAAGGAGAATAACCGCACAGAGGACGTCGCTGTTTCCGGCGGATTTATCCAAGTTGACTCAAAAGGCAATATAACCGTCTTAGCAGATACGGCCGAAAGGGGAGAAGATCTTAATCTTAAAGATATAGAACAAGCCAAAGCTCGCGCTGAACAAGTCATGCGCGAATCAGCTCGTGGTGATGACGAAGCCTTTGCACGCGCCGCTGCCGAATTAGAACGCGAATTAGCTCGTTATCGCGTAGCGCATAAATACAAAACCGTTTCAAGCAAGCCTCGTGTTGACATGGGTCCGGATTCTGGTTTGACAGATGATACCGGACCAGTCTAAATATATAGTAAGAATTACAAATCCAAAGCTCAATTTCGCATTTATTAAAGATTCGTAATTCACAAAAAATCAAATGAGATGTTTTCTTGGCATTACCGTTCCATATGATTGTCGTGAACAAATCAGAAACGCTTGGCATATCAATGAAACAGAGCGTCAATTATTAAAGTTATCAAATCCAGGACAGTGGCATATAACTTTGGCATTTTTTGGCGAAGTTGAATTCAAAAATCTTTTACAATTGTCACAACTTATTGGTAATGCTTTAGAAATATCGCCCACAGGAGCATTTACCGTAACTAAAATCGAGACTTTTCCTGCTAAACGGCCAGTATTATATGTCGCCACATGCCAACCAGAGCAACCAGTAGCATGGCAAGAAGCAGTAGCGCATACGCGCGACATGGCTTCGTTAATCGCTCCACAAATCGATCGTAAACCTTGGATCCCGCATATCACTTTAGCGCGGGCTCGCTCTAATAAACATCTTGAACCTTATGAAATGTCACTCGAAGGCATTGGTTGGGTCCCTGAATATGCAACTTTATTCATGAGCGAACTCACATCAACCGGACCCAAATACACTCCGCTTCATGAATATCGACTCAATAACTAAGTCACACCGATTATCAATTAACAACATCAGTCTTAATCAATTAAATTTGATTAAAAAGCAATAAATACCACACATCACAAGTTAATCGGTAATTTATTATGACTTTCTCGGTTTTCAATCTCTTAATTCACGGCTACAGTTTGAGTCGAATAATTCAAGAAATTTTAACAAGATCAAATATAGGAAAATCTACTTGGATAGTTACCGCAAATCCAGAAATTTTATTATACGCCAAAAAAAATTACCTTTATTGGAACACGTTACACCAAGCCGATATTCGTTCTATTGATGGTTTTGGCTTGCAATTAGTCGGATGGTTTAAAAAAATCAATGTATCACGCGTTACGGGCGTAAAATTAGCTGATGAGGTAGTTAAACTTTGCGTCAAACAAAATTGGACCTTGGTTCTAATTGGAGGCCAAAATGACGCATCTAATAAATCCGCTTGGATGCTTCGTAAACAGTATCCAGAACTCAAAGTTTTCGCCGAAGATGGTGGCAATATTTCTACCGATGGTGTAGCTGATGAAGTTGGAGAAGCTTCAATTACTCGTATAACCGAATACGAAGCCGATGTTATTTTAGTTGCTTTTGGTCACCCCAAACAAGAATTTTGGATCAATCGCTACCGTAATCGCTTTCCAACCGCCAAACTATTTATTGGAGTAGGAGGTACTTTCGATTTCTGGTCCGGTAATTCTCATCGCGCTCCTCTCTGGATGCAAAAAATCGGCCTTGAATGGCTCTATCGTTTAATTTTAGAACCCAAACGCTTGCCACGTATTTTTAACGCCATTTTTATTTTTCCTCTCAAAGTTTTATTTAACAAATAAACTTAAAAAGTTAGACAAAATAGCTATTCTAACGTAATATTTGCATATTATGACAGATAAACGTATCAGAACTAGATTCGCTCCTAGCCCCACCGGTTATCTCCACATTGGAGGAGTTCGAACCGCATTATATGCAGAATTTGTAGCTAAACAAGCCGACGGTGATTTTTTATTGAGAATAGAAGACACGGATCAATCTCGTTTCGTTGAAGGTGCTGTCGAAAATCTTTGTAATTCATTGAAAAGTTTAGGGATTAAGCCGAACGAAGGTGTTTGGATTGATGACGATAATCATATAATTCAACGTGGTGATTACGGGCCATACATACAATCAGAGCGTAAACACATACATCAAGAATACGCTAAAAAACTCGTTGAAATGGATAAAGCCTATTATTGTTTTTGTACCACAGAACGTTTGGAAGAAGTTCGTAAAATGCAAGAGCTAACTAAAAGACCTACCGGATATGACGGTCATTGTCGTAATTTAAGCGTCGAAGAAACACAAAGACGATTACAAGCCGGAGAATCACATGTTATTCGCCTTAAACTGCCAAAAAACGGATCAGTAACTATTAACGACGCGATACGTGGTCAAGTTACTTTTGATTGGAAATTAATCGACGACCAAGTCATTATTAAATCCGATGGCATGGCCACTTATCATCTAGCATCCATGACTGATGATCATGACATGAAAATTACTCATGTTATTCGTGGCGAAGAATGGCTTTCATCAACCCCCAAACATATTTTTATTTATGAGGCCTTGGGCTGGGATCTTCCCACTTTTGCTCATTTGCCATTAATTCTCAATCCTGACAAAACCAAACTCTCCAAGCGTCAAGGAGATGTAGCAGTTGAAGAATATCTCAAAAAAGGATATCTCCCTGAAGCATTGATCAATTTTCTTGCTCTTTTAGGTTGGAATCCAACTGCTAATCGTGAAATTTATTCCAAACAAGAACTAATAGATTTATTCAATCTAACCAAAGTCAACAAAGCGGGAGCTATATTTCAAATAGACAAACTCAATTGGCTTAATAATCATTATCTTCGCGAAATGGATGAGCAAAATTATTTTAACCTTGTTTTACAATACTTAAATACATTCAACGCTGATCAGAAATTCAAACAACGCGTTGCGCTTTTATTTCGAGAGCGTCTTATTTTACCAGCAGAAATAGCAGAACTTTCAGCTTTTCTATTTGTTGATAAACTTAATTATGAGGGAGTTTCTCTAACTTGGAAAAATCAAACCAAAGATGAAGCTCGCGAACGTTTAATAGCCCTAATTGATTGGATTGAACAAATAAATGACTCAAAAGAACACGACGCTAAATTCATTGAAGAACATATCAAGAATCTTATCCAAACTCGAGGTTGGGGTAATGGAGATACTCTTTGGCCTTTAAGAGTCAGCCTTTCTGCTCAAGAAAAATCTCCAAACCCATTTGAGTTAATTGCTGTATTAGGCAAGAAACAATCAACAGCCCGTATCCGACAAGCATTGGAGATATTATGATATAATCAAAGCTAATATAACTTATCTATCTTTTTTTTAATATTCATCTAATGTTCATCGCAAATTTAGCTGATTTACAAAGTTTAACTGATTTATATATTTAAATTAAATTCATCAAAAAATAACTTAAATTCTCTTGAAAAATTTTCTTAATAAATCTAAATTACACTATCCATGGCCAAATTTTTATCTTTTATTTGTCTTATTATCGTTCTAAGTATCGGATTTTCTGATATTCATTCCGCCTTGGCCGAAGACGCGCAAGAAATGAGAAGTCATGCTGATCGACTCAATAACGAACTTGATGCCAAAAAAAATCGCATTAAAGAAGTTCAAGGATTAATTAATACCTACAAAGAAAGAATAAAACAGCAAGAAGAACAAGTATTAAATCTTGAAAATCAAATTATTTTACTTGATAATCGCATCAAAGAAAAAGAACTCCGCGCCGAAGCAATAAAAACACAAATGGATATTTTAACTCTCGAATTACAATCTTTAAATAAACAAATTCTTCTTCAAGAGGGTAAAATCACCACCCAAAAGGCCTTGGTTTCCGATTTAATCCGTCGTATTCGTCAAGCTGATGATATCAATACTTTGCATGTATTTTTAAGTCGCCCCAGTCTTTCTTCTTACTTTCAAAATATCGAAGAAATATCCAAGCTACAAGGCGATTTAATTCAACAACTTGAACGTATAATACAAGAAAAGACCAATTTACAAAATGATAAAATTTTGCGTGAAGCCAAAAAAATGGACTTAGAAGAGCAGAAAAAATTGTTAATCGAAGAACAGCTCATGCTAGAAATGGAACGCAATTCTAAAAAATCACTTATTGCCGAAACCAATGCCAAACAAGATGAATTCAATCGAGTAATAGATGAATTACGCCAACAAAATCAATCAACCAGCGAGGAAATTTATCGTATCGAAAAAGAACTTAAAGACAAACTTGACGCCATAGATCGTGCGCTTGCAAGTGGTGAAACATTACTTATGTGGCCAGTACCATTAAAAGCAATTACCGCAACTTTTCATGATCCCACTTATCCCTTCCGCAACCTTTTTGAACATCCGGGTATAGATTTACGCGCCGGAGTAGGCACACCTGTCAAATCCGCCGGCGGAGGTTATGTTGCTTGGACTAAAACTGGTAAATCCTACGGTAATTACATCATGGTCGTTCATGCTGGAGGTTTAGCCACGCTGTACGCTCATTTATCAAAATTTAACGTTCAAGCCGGCGCTTACGTTGAACGAGGCGACATAATCGGTTACTCTGGAGGCATGCCTGGCATGCCAGGAGCCGGTCTTTCCACAGGCCCTCATCTTCACTTCGAAGTTCGCCAAGATGGTATTCCTGTTGATCCAATGGGATTCCTTCCTGCCGCCACCGCCCAAACAGATTCGTAAAATTACAAATATTTACAATATTATTTTATTTACAAAATCATAAGTTACATATTTCTTTTTATCATTGTATTATTTTAAATTATTATTTAATACCAAATCCACAATACGCTTCACATCTTCAATCGTTGTGACTTTAACAACATCAGCTCTATATTTTCTAAAACCATCAAAGCCCTTAAAATACCAAGGCAAATGTTTTCTTAATTTTATTAATCCCTGTTCTCCATAAGCTTCTATTTGATATTGTACATGTTTCAGCATAATCATCATTCTCTCATCAAGTTCCGGATCTCCAGGATCAAATCCCGTTTCCAACGCTTGCTTTATTCTCTTAAAAATCCAAGGTCTACCCAAAACTCCACGAGCTATCAAAAAACCACAAGCTCCAGATTGACTCAACGCTTTTTTCGCCGTCTCCACGTCTACAATATCTCCGTTAACCAAAGCAGGAATTTGCAAATTTTTTATCGCTTTGCCAACAGCATTCCAATCCGCAACACCAGAATATCCTTGTATTTTTGTACGTCCATGCAATTCAATAGCATCAGCTCCAGCTTGTTCAAGCATCTTTACAAAATTACTTGCATTTTTCGAATCATTCCATCCTAGACGCGTCTTTACTGAAAGTGGTACATTTATAGCAGATTTAACAGCGCATACAATCTCTTTAGCTCGTTCCGGATTTTTCATAAGAGAAGCGCCGTTAAATTGATTAACAGCTTTGGGCACTGGACAACCCATATTTATATCAATTCCATCCGGTTTATATTTTTTTTCAATAAAAGACGCTGCCTGGGACATGATTTCCGGTTTTGATCCAAAAATTTGCTGTATTACCGGATGCTCAACCGGGTCTAATTTACAAGCTTTATTCGTTCTTTGATTCCCGCGGACAATTGCCTCGGATGCAACCATCTCCCTAAAAATTATTACATCTTCACCGCTACACTCTCTAACCAAACGACAAAATGGCAGATCCGTAAAATCAGCCATGGGAGAAAGCGCCATAATCAGCTTTTCACTATTCATCCATTTTCGCATATGTTAAATAAAATAAAATCAATCGGTAAAAACATCAAAAACCGATTTAATATTAACTCAAAAATAACAAAATACGATAAAAATGTCGATACTAGATATCCAAACTTAATTTTACATTGCGAAGATCCTCGCGTTCATTCTTTGACTAAAATTATTCATCTGCAAGGCAGTCTTATTGTATTTCTAATATTCGCGCTAATTATTTCTATTGGCTTGCACATACTTGATGTAGACTTCACGTTTCCAAACCAAGAAGCATTGCAAACAGCTCCTCCTTTAGAACTTACAGATGTGGATTACAATGCTTTAATCTATCAAGGCGAAAACCAATTAAGACACGCATCCATAATAAATGAACCTAATATTACAATAATAGGTCAATTATATGACGGCTTATTAGTGGCTGAAAAATGGCCTGATGCGCAAATTTTAATAAATAATGCTGCCGTTCCTTATACTGGCCCAAATTCTCAATTTAAAATCAATTTAAAGCTTTCTCCGGGCCCTAATATCATCGAAACAGCTATACGAATCAATGGCATCTTGTATAATCGACGACAAAAAGTTATAAATTACGAACCTCAAACAACTTCTTCAACAAATTTAACACAAACAATTGATGAAAACTTTTCAACTCAAGCAACCGTACCAACCGGCAGGTGATCAACCTGAAGCCATTGATAATCTTACAAAACGCCTCAAAAAAGGAGAGCGTTTCTTAACATTGCTTGGAGCGACTGGCACGGGTAAAACTTACACATTGGCCAATGTAATTAACAATATTCAAAAACCCACATTGATAATTGCTCACAATAAAACTTTAGCCGCTCAATTATGTAATGAATTTCGCGATTTTTTTCCTGAAAACGCAGTAGAATATTTCGTTTCTTATTATGATTACTATCAACCCGAAGCTTATTTACCTAAAACCGACACTTATATCGAAAAAGAAGCGCAAATAAACGCCGAAATTGATCGTTTGCGTCACAAGGCTACACAATCTCTTTTAACCAGAAAAGATGTAATCGTTTGCGCGTCTGTTTCTTGCATTTACGGCTTAGGCGCTCCGACTACTTATGCAGATATTATCTTTCATATCACAACCGGCGAACCATTTTCTCGACAAGATGTGGTCGCTAGACTTATAAACATGCAATTCAACCGCGTTAACTCAGATCTAATTCGCGGTTCTTTTCGATTAACCGGAACAACTCTCGAAATTATGCCCGTTCATCAAGAAACAATTTATCGCATTGAGGTGATCGGTAATCGTGTAGATCGTATCATTCAAATTCATCCTATCAATAAAAAAATTGAAGCGGATCTTCATGAAGTTTGGATTTTTCCGGCTAAGCATTTCATTACCGCCGGCGCCGAAAAAGAACGAGCCCTAAAAGCCATTAGATTAGAACTCGCTGAACGTATCAAATATTTTCAAAACAGAGGATTGTTATTAGAGGCTGAGCGCATAGAACGTCGAACCAAATACGATTTAGAAATGATAGAAACTTTGGGTTATTGCTCGGGTATAGAAAATTATTCTCGTCACCTTACTGGTCGAAAAGCTGGCGATCCTCCCGATACTTTATTATCCTATTTTCCTGATGACTTTTTACTGGTAATAGACGAATCCCATGTTAGTATTCCGCAAATAGGCGGGATGTACGCGGGTGATAAATCGCGTAAAGATACTCTTATAGAACACGGTTTTCGTTTACCCAGCGCTCGAGACAATCGTCCTTACAAGTTCGAAGAATTTGAAAAAAAAATTCGGCAGGCTGTATTCATGTCTGCTACTCCAGGCTTTTATGAACTCCAAAATTCAAGCGCTATCATTGAACAATTGATCCGCCCCACGGGCTTAGTTGATCCTGAAGTTATTATCAAGCCCATTGCCCCAAAAAAGAAAAACGATCTTAATCAAATTGAAGACGCTATTCAACAAATCATAAAAGTTACATCAAACAAAGAACGTTCGCTTGTAACAACTTTGACTAAAAAAATGGCTGAGGATCTTACGGATTTCCTTAAAGAAAAAAATCTCAAAGCTATTTACATGCACTCAGATGTAAAAACCGCTGATCGTTTGCAAATTCTATCCGAATTTCGCAAAGGTGTTTACGATATTTTAGTTGGAGTTAATCTTTTACGCGAAGGACTAGATCTGCCCGAAGTCTCATTAGTTTGCATCCTTGATGCTGACAAAGAAGGATTTTTACGATCCGAAACATCTCTCATTCAAACAATCGGTCGCGCTGCTCGCAATGTTCGAGGAAAAGTTATACTTTACGCTGACAACATCACAGGAAGCATAAAACGTGCCATCGCCGAAACTGACCGTCGTCGTAACAAACAACTCGCTTATAATAAAAAACACGGCATTACTCCCAAAACCATAACAAAAGCTATTCAAGATCTTCGAGGTCAACTTGGCTTTGAAACAGAGCCAAAAGATATCAAAAAAATATTAGCTCTTGAGCTTGCAGCCGAAGACAAAGAATTAAATCAGGTTATTAAAAACAAAGAAATTGAAATGAAAGAAGCCGCCTTGCGTCTAGACTTTGAACTCGCTACTATTTTACGTGATGAAATAGCAATAATCCGTAAAGAGTTGGATAAGCGTAAAAAGAAAATACCTTTGCTCGATAAAGAATCAAAACCTAAAATAAAACGCCCGCCAAAGCATGGAAGAACAAAATAAAAAAGACCTAACTAGACTGATCTGTGATTGACAAAAAATTACTAAACTTGTTATAGATTATGACAATCAAATTATGGATTCGGTTCAAGAAGTAAAATCTCGCCTAGATATTGTCGACATAGTCGGAGAATACCTGCAACTAAAACCTTCCGGAAGCGGAAGCTTTAAGGCTTGCTGTCCATTTCATAAAGAAAAAACACCTAGTTTTATGGTCAATCGTCCGCGTCAATCTTGGCATTGTTTTGGCTGTAATATTGGCGGAGACATGATTTCCTTCATTGAAAAAATTGAAGGCATGGAATTCATCGAGGCTCTAGAGTTTTTAGCAACAAAGGCTGGAGTCACTTTACCTAAATTTAACAAAGAACTGGTGAGTGAAAAGAAAAATTTGCAAGAAGTTAATGAATACATTTGTAAACTATTACAACATAATTTATTAACATCTCCTGAAGCCAAAATCGCGCGTGATTATATCAAAACTCGAGGCATCGATGATCTAACAGCAGACATCTGGCGTTTAGGCTATGCTCCCGCTGATTGGAGCGAATTGCAAACCAAAATACAAAAACAAAACATTACTGCTTCTGATTTGATAAAAATAGGCATAGCTAGCCCCAAAGAAAATAATCAAGGTATATATTATCGTTTTCGTTCACGTTTAATGTATCCCATTCAAGATGCTTTTGGTCATGTAATCGGTTTTACAGGAAGATTGCTTACAGATGAAAAAACTGCCAAATATATCAATACTCCGGAAACCACATTATATAAAAAAAGCCATGTATTATATGGTCTAGATAAAGCCAAGGCCGATATTAAACGCCAAAACATGGCTATTATTGTGGAAGGCAATATGGATGCGTTAACCTCGCATCAGTTTGATGTAAAAAACGTTGTTGCCTCTAGCGGAACAGCACTCTCTCCAGAGCAACTTAATCTCATCAAACGTTTTACAAATAATATTGCCATAGCTTTTGATACGGATAATGCTGGCCTTGAGGCAACCTTGCGTGGTATGGATTTAGCGCGACAAATGGAATTTAATATTAAAGTTATTCGTTATGATAAAAATATAGCCAAAGATCCGGATGAGTTAATTCGTAAAAATCTTGAGTGTTGGAAGGAATCAATTCGTGATTCAAAACCATTAATGGAATGGATCTATCAACATGCCTTTGAACAATTTAATGAGACAACGCCTGAAGGTAAAAAACAAATAGCTCAATTTATTCTCAATGAATGTCGCCATATACCTCATCCTGTCGAACGCGATGCTTGGATTTCTAAATTAGCTAAGGATTTGGATATATCTCCCGACGCGCTTAGGTCCGTCTTAACTAAAGCTATTACCCAATCGCCAAATCATTCCAATACAAACTCAATAACCAACAAGGCAAAAATCAAATCCGAACTACAATTCGAAAACAACGAAATCAGTTCAATCAAACAAATAGAAGAGCGCTGGCTAGCGATTGTATTGATGGATTCACATTTATTTCATGAATTTAATATATCTTGGAAACATCCTCCACATGAGCGACTTTACAATTATTTGAATTCAAAGTATAATTCGTCCGTTCACAATCAAACTTCTGAAGATTCTGAAATTCAATCTTTAATTGATTTTTTGACTATTCTAGCCGACAAAGAATTCGGCGAATTGAATAAATCCGAGATTTCCACAGAATTTGCCGATGCAGAAAATCGCCTATTGCAATTAAGCAACAAATTAACACGAGAATCTTTAGAACAACAAATGCGCGAAGCCGAACGCAAAGGTGATACAGCTCGCATTCAAGAACTTATAACGCAATTTCAAAAACTAAATACTTAAAATCTATCATTTACTAAATTTAGTATCTGTAAATTGTTTATTTAAGTAAATTATTCCGTTTCCGCCGGCGCCGTACTTCAACTCGGCTAGCTCGCGACTCTGGAGTATCAAATTCGTATGCCCAAAGCATCCAAACCTTCACACGGTAAAAAAACCGCTACCATCAAAAAATCTAAGCCAACAAAAGCCAAAGCTCCAATCAACACAAGTAAAAAGAAACCTGTTAAAAAACAGGTTGTTAAAATTAGCAAAAAACAATCAACATTAAAGAAAAAAACACCATCAATGCAAATGGCGCAAAAAACGCCTTATATAAAAGCAACACCTCCTTCCGAAGAAGTTTTAATGCATCTATTTAATAAAGCCAAAACTCGCGGTTTTTTAACGGAAACCGAAGTTTTATATGCTTTTCCGGATATCGAAGATTACATATCAGTATACGAAGCTTTTATCGATCGTATGGATGCTGCAGGCATTGGTATTGTTGAAATGAAAGAAGGAATATTAGGGCGTAAAAAAGAGCGCAATGAAATCATGACGCAAATGAACAGTGCTTCTACTCCTGAAGCTCTCAAAGTTGATCCGTTCGATCTCACCGCCGATTATATTCAAATCTATTTACGTGAAATAGGCAAAATTCCGCTCTTAACTGGTGAAGAAGAGGTTGCGCTTGCGAAACGCAAAGAAAGAGGCGATAAAGAAGCCGAGAAGAAGCTTATCGAGGCCAACTTACGCCTCGTGGTTTCTATTGCCAAAAAATTCATGGGCAAATCACTATCTTTGTTGGATCTTATCCAAGAAGGTAATATCGGTTTATTTCGCGCTGTCAAAAAATTCGAATATCGCAAAGGCTATAAATTTTCTACTTATGCCACTTGGTGGATACGTCAAGCCATTACTCGCGCTTTAGCCGATCAATCTCGCACTATTCGTATTCCGGTTCACATGGTTGAAACAATCAATAAATTTCAACAAATCGAGCGTCAACTTATTCAAGACTTAGGACGCGAGCCTTTGCCAGAAGAAATTGCCGCCGAAATGGGCGAAGAAGTCGATAAAGTTCGTCATATCATCAAAATCTCACAAGATACCGTATCGCTCGAAACATCGGTTGGTGAAGATGACGAAGATTCCACACTTGAAGATTTTATCGAAGACGTCAAAAACATGACCCCGGATCGTTCTGCTGGCCGTCAATTGTTAAAAGATTATGTTAAACACATTATTCAAGATCTCTCCCCGCGCGAACAAAAAATACTTGAAATGCGTTTCGGTTTGGTGGATGGAGTAGGGCACACTCTTGAAGAAGTTGGTAAAGAATTTGATGTTACTCGCGAACGTATTCGCCAAATAGAATCAAAAGCATTAGAAAAAATTCAACAGCATCCTGAAATCAGACGTTTAGCAGATTATTAAACATAAATTTTTATTTAAAAAACAGCACTTGTCATATTTTTGAAAATCATATATATTATTCACGCTTCAAAAAACAATTTTGAAGCGCTTTCCGGGGTAGCTCAGCGGTAGAGCAGAGGACTGTTAATCCTTTGGCCGTGGGTTCGAACCCCACCCCCGGAGCCACTAAAAACCACCGAAATAATCGGTGGTTTTTCATATCCTCATATTTTATAATGAAATCCGAATACTGAATTTAAAAAATATTTATAAATCCATTCTAAAAAACAAAGTATGTAGAGATTATAACTCTAGCATATATTTTAATTCACTCTCTAGATTAAAAATACACATTTGCAGACATTTAAGCATTAAGATATCATATTTAGAAGAATTTGAAGTATTTATTAAATTAATGTGATATCAGCACACCATTCGTCATACGATCGAATAATCTCGTAAGCATCAAAATCTAATTACAGAAATTGTTTATGGATAAATTTATCAAAAAAGAAATAGACACAACTAAAAGCGCTCAAGAAAAACTCAAAAAAGAGCGTGAGGAACGTGGCGCTAAACAGTTCACGCCTCGTTTACGAGAAGAATTACTCAAAGAGGCAGAAGAGGTGAGGCGGATAATTGCTGATAACGAGTTACGCCAGCAAAGAGACAGGGAGCAACGAATGCAGTCAGCACTAAATGACGAAAAAGCCATAGCACGATTATCAGCTGAATTTGGAGAGATTCCTTCTATAACAACCAAAATACATAAAGAGAATACGACCCTTGAACATCTAATAGGGCAACGTAACGCACGAAATAATGAAAGTTTATATACACGACTCAAAGCAATTGAAGCTGATCTTGATTCAGGTAGTTCCCACAAAACAGCCCCTCCACATGAACCCGGAGAAGAAGTTCTAGAAACATCAAAAGAACTATTGCCCGATATAAGACAGGAAACAGCTGCAAAAACAGAACTCCCTAATATCGAAACATCATCAACACCTAAAACTCCACCATCAGAAAAAGCAACCCATCCTAAAGCAAAAGATATTGAATCAGCACCGTTTCCAATTGACCGATTAAAATGGACAGATGAAGATTTCAAACGACATCATCAAGAAATGAAAAATATTCCTTGTATCAAAGGACGCGAAGCATATAGAGAAATAACCGGAACTATAAGTAAACTTGTTGATTATTACGAACAAGAACCTGGTACATTCTGGCAAGAATCTGTTCAGCCGTTTGAGCCCAAACAAGTTATCATGAGATATGGTGGCGAAGATTGGGCATATGCATTCCACAGACAACAGAAATATGGCGAAGAAACCGAAGCTCAAGAGTCAAGCGTTACAGGTATTGCAAAAAAAATCGTTAAAGAAGTTCCCCGCTTGGTTCAAGAATACAAAAACAGGATAGATAATGCACTTCCTGAACAACGTTTAGAATTAGAAAGAGAGTTAGTTGAAAAAGTTGAGCACGTCTTTTCAAGTATATATTTTCAAGAAAAAAGATCTGGAAACGTAGCCGTTGAAAAAATAAATGGTCCACGCGGACCAATATATATCACGCGAGATGGAAATCATCGTATCGCCGCCGCAAGATTAATTGATCTTAAACGCGTACGCGGTATTGTAAAAGAGCCGAAAAATCCCTCGATATCTAAACGATTCTGGTATGAACTTTTGGCGATGTTGCCCCCAGATCAATCCAAGCAACTTCAAAAGTTATATTCCGATATTTATCGAAACCGAACAAGAAGACGCGAAAGAACTTCAAGAAGCTCAAAAGAGGTTGCCAGAAATACTGTCATCGCTCGCAAATAAAGAAGCTATCCGACGTACCGCTCAAGAAAAAAGAAACGAAATCGATAGACTAGAAACTCAAGCAATAAAGGAACGTTATGCGCTTGTAGATCGTGTCTTTTCATCATTAGAAGAATTACCAGATTTTCAAGAAACTCTTCATCAAGAAGGTCTGGAGTACCTCTGGAGCCATCCTGATGGACACATGGATGATGATTATCTCAAAGAGATTGATCATGCTGGATGGATTAAACGAAAAGATGGCGGTGTATCTCACGTGCTTGGTATAGATTTAGACAGATATCCTCTACGTACAGAAGATGAAATCAAATTTCGAGCCATAAAAAAATATGCCAAAGATCATCCTGAACTACACATAGAAATGTGAGTGATATGGATTCAATTCATATCGTCTTAATCACAAGCAAACAAATCCATAAAACCATTCACAAACAAAAATGTGATAGAAAAAGGAGAGAAATTCTGCCATGCTCTAGCAATATTTCATTGAACGAAACGAGGCTATTTATACCCAGTCTCATTTTTTTGAATTTATGTATCAGTTTTGACAAAATATTTTATATTCAAAAAAGAACTAATTACTTTCAAAACTACTCTGGATTTATTTAAGCTTAAATGTTATATTTATTGTAATTTGAATAAAAAGCTAAGAGTTATTTATAATTATGCCTGAAAATTTTAGCGAATCACCATCATTCCCTTCCATTGAAAGCGCCGCTCCACCTATCGAGTCTCCAGTAACTCCCGAAATCACCCCAGAACAAGGCGCTCAAATAGACATTGCAAATGCTGGCAAAACAGAAGCACTTTTCGATTCAACGAGTAACGATATGTCAAAATCTTCAATAGCCGAGGCAGCTTCTATCCAAGAAGGAATGGATACAACAACACAAGAAATATCCGCATTGGAACTCGAACTTGAGACAGCTCCTGATGATATTGAAGTAACTCCTGAGGGCAACGGAATTGAAGTAGCCAAAGCCACAGAAACAGGAGAGATTCCACTTGACGAAAATATTGATGAACAAACATCAGAAAATATATCAGAAGGAACCCAAGAAAATCCGGAAAATACAACAGAGGGAAATATTGAATCATCTGGAGAAAAACAACCAACATTTGAAGAATCAGTTGGCAATCTAAGACAGTTTTTTAATCGATACGAAGCAGGTTTAAAAAATCCAGAAGATATTAAGGCTTTACGCAAAGAAGTTATGAAGTTCGCCGCCGGTGTTCACCCGGATCAACAAAAAGACGCTCGTTTGAGTAGTCTTTCACCACTGGCGAATCAATTGCTAGATTCATTCAAAAACCCCTCAAACATGGAAGGGAAAAACCGTGCTCAATTTCTAGAAGCCTTAGAATTATTCGAAGCCCATCTAAAAGAGACTACAGAAACTAATGAAACAACAACAACTAATGAAACAACAACTCCATCCGCATCGGAGAACATCACAGAAACAGGCTCCGTAGAAGGAAACCAGGATATCGAAAAATCACAAAATGTTGAAAGCGATACAGATGCAATTGAAGTCCACACTGAAAATAAAGAAGAAAATCCTGAAGAGTCAAAAGAATCAGAAGAAGATTCTAAAGAATCAGAAGAAGAAAATCCTGAAGAGTCAAAAGAATCAGAAGAAGATTCTAAAGAATCAGAAGAAGAAAATCCTGAAGAAGGAGAAGGAGAAGGAGAAGGAGAAGGAAATCCTGAAGAAGAAGAAGAAGAAGAAGAAGAAGAAGAAGAAGAAAAAGAAAAAGAAGAAGAAGGAAGAGGAGGAGCAAATAAATCAGAGAAAGATACCGGACAAGCTGGTAAACAAAAAAACACTCGGGGTAAGGAACATGGTGGAGTAAACAAAGAAAGTGGCGGAGAAGCGCAAGAAACTAAAGAAGTTATCGAAGCAGGAGATAAGTTAGTCAAAGAAACAGAAGAAGTTCTAACAAAACTAAATCAAGACATGCGAAACAAAGAAGCGCATTCTAAATTACAAGAGCTTTCAGGAAATTTTCTAGCAGTGCAAAAAGCAATGTTTAAAATTATTAAGAAAAATCCTCTAGATATTGGCATGCTTATACTTTCTATGCATATTATGATGGTCCGTACCAGCATGAAAACATTAGAAATTATTCCGAAACGAAAAGAAGATTACACTCATGCGATTGAAGGAGTAAAAAAATCAACAAATGCTTACAAGAAGATTAGGGAAGGAATGAAAGGATAAATAACAAAATAAATATGACAACAACAAAACCTGTCAAACGCCGAACAAAACAACAAATTCGTGCTCTCATAGAAGAAAAACGCAAAAAACTTCAAAGTCAAACGCGTCAATTATTATCGGTTATTAAACGTGGTATTCGCGAAAAAGACGAGGAAAAAATTGCTATAATTCGTAAACAAATTAACGAGTAAATAATAAGTTTTTTAAAAAAACTATTAAACCTGCCAAATCTGTAAAAACTCTGAGATGATAAGCTTAATATTATAAAAAACTATTTAAAAAAACTTTAATCTTGATGAAGATTAAGCTTAATTTATGCTTTCAATCAATCAAGAAAAACTGATCCGCTCTCTTGCTACCAAAAAAGGTCGTGAAAAATTCGGATTATGTTTAGTTGAAGGTGAAAAAGTTATTAAAACAGCCGGTGATGCTATCAAATACACTTTTACATCAAAAGATACACCGAATTTCAAAAAACTAGTTACAACAGAAACTCCTCAAAATATCTCGGCTGTCGCCTCCATTCCAAAATGGACTTTAAACGATATTAAATCAAAAAAAATCATCGTCGTTTTGGATGGCGTACAAGATCCAGGTAATGTGGGCGCTATTTTGCGTTTATGTTTGGGATTTAATGCTAATCTCATTCTAATCGACTCCGCTGACGTAACCAACCCAAAAGTCATCCGTTCATCGGTCGGCGCCATGTTTCAAGTTCCATGGTTTCACATAACATCGCATGAATCAATTAAACTTATAAAAAATCTTAACTTACCGATTTATCGTTTAGAGAACAAAAAAGGAGCCACGGATATCAAAAAATCAAAACTCAAAGCGCCACTTATTCTGATAGCTGGTTCTGAAGGTAAAGGAATTCAATCTCGTATCAAAGGAGATTCAATATTTATCAATCACAACAATAAGCTTGAATCTCTTAATGTTGGGCACTCTTTGGCCATAACATTAAATCATCTTTACAACCAACAAATTCATTAACCTCTATACAATTTGCTTATTTAAATATATTTATGCTTCCAATCAACATCGTTATGGGTCAACTCGGCTCCGGAAAAACCACAATCATAATGTCGTTAGTAAAACAAATTGCCAACTCTAATTACAAAGTTGTCTGGCTAAAAAATGAATACGGTGATGTTAATGTTGATGGAATTTTAGCAAAAGAGCAGGGGATACAGACTCAAGAAATCATGAATGGATGTGTTTGTTGCACGGCTATTGGTAAACTTGAAGACACTATCAAACAAGTCTTAAAAATGAATCCGCATCGTATTATTCTCGAAACAGCAGGCACAGCTCATCCCGCGCCAATCGCTTTAGAACTTAAACGTTTTTCTAATCTTATCATCGACAGTTTTATCGAAGTTATCGACGTCCTCAATTTCCAAAACTTTGAAAATAATGGTTTTATTCGTCAATCTCATGCCAAATATATCGATTTTTTAGTTTTAAACAAAATTAACTTGGTTGATAAAAAACGTTTGGATTTAGTTTTAGATGAGGTTTATGATATTTATCCTAATACGCCAATCATCAAAACAAGCGACGGATCTGTACAATCAGAATTAATTTTAAGCTTGGATCGTAACAAAACGGCAACATTCAATTTGGATCAAATAACCACCGACATTGCAAATAATCAAGACAAGCATTCGCATATTCAAGCATTTAGTTGTAAAATGAATGGAACCTTTAACGAAGATGAAATACAAAAAATCTGTGAATCAATATCCAAACAAGATATTTATCGCATTAAGGGAGTTATTCACACAAAAACAGGTATCAAAATTCTAAACGGAGTAATGAATCGCTTCACCTGGGCAAATATAAAAAATCCTTACCCTCAAACCGAAATATTATTTATCGGTCCCGAAGCTAATTCTAAAATGCAATCCAAAATTTGCGAAAAATTAACCAAAGCAAAATTATGATTCGACAACCACTCTTAATACTTCCTTTCGATCACCGTAGTTCTTTTTCCAAAAATCTTTTTAATTGGGAGGGGGAGCTTAACGCTAAACAAAACAAACAAATTAGTTTATATAAAACCATAGTTTATAAAGGATTTTTAATGGCTGTTAAATCAATAAAAAACAAAAAACATTTCGGTATACTGGTAGATCAGGATTATGGAACTCAAATTTTGCAAGATGCAAAAAAGAAAGGATTTACCATAACCATGCCTGTTGAAAAAAGCGGACAAAAAGCTTTTACATTCAATTACGGTAAATCTTTTGGAGTTTGGATCGAAAAAATAAAACCAGATTATGTCAAAGTTCTGGTACGCTACAATCCAAATGATAAAGAAATTAATAAAATTCAATTATCACGACTAGCTAAATTAAACGATTATTGCAAAAAACACGGACACAAAATAATGTTTGAACTTTTAGTCCCCGCTTCAGAAAAAGATCTTAAAAAGGTGAAAACCGAATCGAACTATGATTCAAAATTACGCCCCATTTATACAATCAAAGCCATTAAAGAAATCAAAAAAGCTATTCAACCCGAACTTTGGAAGATGGAAGGATTCAGTAAATCTGATTGGAAAAAAGTCCTTCAAGTTATCGGTAAAGATGCTGATGTTATCATACTAGGGCGCGGACAAAGTGATAAAAAAGTTGAAAAATGGCTAAAAGACGCGGCCTCATTTAATCAAATAGTCGGTTTTGCGGTTGGACGTACAATATTTTTTGAGCCTTTAGAAAAATTAAAAGACAAAAAAATTACTCAAAAACAAGCTATCGAAAAAATAGGAAAAAATTATTCTAAATATATCGATTTATGGCGCAAAGCCAAAAAATCAATATAATCATTCAAACAATGTCAGTAAATTTCAATTGTAACTTGTTTGACTCCAAATTGCTTAGCATTTCCAGTATTCGGCATCCAAATATCAATATTATCGTATCCATAACGAGCATTCATTCTATCGCGTACCACAAAAATCTTATCCCCGAATAAATCTGGAATTTTTATCAAGGTGTTAATTGGCAAAAAATTTGACGCAATTGTATTGCTCGATCCATATAAAGCATAATTTTCACAAACATCATAACCCGTGGCAGTGATGCAAGGCGAGTCATCAGTTTGCCACGGTTCACTAGAATAAGCAGTAGCTAAAACTGTTTTAATTTTTTTGGGAGTTTTTGGCATTTCACAAGTATCAGCTTTAAGATAAGCTATTCTTTGCAAACTAGCTTGCGCTTCATTATCCACTAACTTATACAAAAAAGTGCCCAATGTCGTTCCTGTAAATAAAACCAATAATAAAAAAATCAAACTCGTAAAAAACAAAGATCCTGAAATAGTTATACCATCATTTTTCCAATATTTCTTAATTCGCTTTTGACGATTATTATTTTTACTTAAATAAGAAATCTGACGCATAAAAATCAATCCAAAAATTTTAATAATCTTTTTACAATTTCTTGATGACGTATTTCATCATTTCGTATTCGATCAATATTATCGCGCAAACCGTTAGTTGTTAAAATATGCAATATTTTATCGCAATTTTGCTCGGCTTCTCTTTCCCAATTCAAGGCTTTTTCTAAAATTTCCTTTACTTCATTTACTGTTTTCATATTTTTAAACTTTTTTTAATATCAACCAATGCCTGTTTATGATTCTTACTTTCATTAATCATTTGATACAATAAATTATGAGTCTGTTTTTCATAACCTCCAAAAACATGCATATAGCCCTCATTTCTAAGCAAATCAAAATAAGTCGTAACAAATTCATCTTCCATCAATATACCTTTATCAATTTCTTCTTTTAACAATTTAAGATTTTCATCAGAAATCTGAAAAAGATGCTTAAAACGTTTATAACGAAAATAAACTAAAATAGATTTGATAATACCAGCCAAAACAATCACAGAAACTAACAATACTACCTTTATATTCATAATATTTATATTTTAACATCATACAAACTTTCACGCCAATTCAAATCAATAAAATTCAATTATCTCTCCCTGTACAGTTAACCTTCAAGGGTGACTCTTTTTAACTGACTATCGCGATTTCT
>CAZLVV010000010.1:0-30567 GCA_964563385.1 uncultured Gammaproteobacteria bacterium | reverse complement strand
TGAGTTACTACTTGCCCCTCTCTTAGTTTAAGAGAGGGGTTTGGGGTGAGTTACTACTTGCCCCTCTCTTAGTTTAAGAGAGGGGTTTGGGGTGAGTTACTGCCCCCAAACAAAACCAAAACTCCCCCGATAAATCGGGGGAGTTTGTTTTTCATTCGATCGATTGACCGAACATTCCAGACTGATCCGGAATGCAGAGCTTCTAAGCCTTCATCCTTGGATTACCGAGCCAAAACCCAGCAGAACAAGGAGAGCGGGTTATTAGTTGCTCAATGATTGGCTTTGGGTGAGATCCTCGACTAAGTAGTCATTGATCCAATCACGAGAGGTCTGATTGGCTGAAGAATGTGGTACTTCAGAGTTATCAGACCAAACGAATGTACCCAAGCCGGCTGCAGTATTACTTTTAGCTGCATTTGTATCTATATGATAGATATCGGCGTTTGCTGTGGTGTAAATGCCAAGCGTGGCACTATTAACCAAGTAACCTGTGTAGGTTTGACCAGCTGGGTCTCTGTACAAACTGGTGGTTACATTGTTGCCGGTTCCGGTGTAAGCGACATTGGCGCGCAATGAGTAAACATTGCCCGCACCGCTAATGGAATCTTCACTAGTGAAGGAGACAACAACATAGGCTTGGTTGACACCTACTGGGATTGCGCCAGCTTCGAGATCACCCGCGCTAGTAGCATTTCTAATAGCAATATCAGCCAAATCAATTGGGCTAGATCCACGATATAAGCGGAAATTGCTCAAACTGACGCTAGGGGACTTGGAAATATTGAATGTCATTTGCTTCAAAGCAACGCTACCTGCTGAATCAGCGCCAACCTGCACGCGATACAGCTCGCGTTCACCGGCAGAAAGCGTGGTGTTCGAGAGAGCTTGTTGCGTGACAACAGGTTTGGTCTTACGGAGAACCATCTTATTACCATCAGTTGCGCCTTGATTTGCGTAAATGCGATCACCAGAGGCTACGCCAGTGGTGCGCAAGTTCAACTTAGTCGCGTAGTTCACATCCCATTCACCAGTTTGAATGTCTTCATCAATACCGAGAATAGGAGCATGACCAGAACGAGTCACGAGATTCATAACACCGTTGACAGACGATGAAGCCTGCACGGCAGCGAGTTTGGCCCAGATTTCAAAGATAGCAGAGCCGTTCTTTGGAACCGTGATCTTGTTAGTCAAGTTTACGTTAGCAGAACCAGTGGCTCCGGAAGGCAAAGTGGCTTCGCCTTTAACAGCTCCATCAGAAGCAATAGCGACTCGCACAAAGTTGGAGTTATCACCTCCGGCTTGAGACTCAACACGAACGAGATCAATTTGCATCTCTTCGTCTTGGGCTGTGGCCTTATAGCGAGCGAATGGCACCCAAACATCTTTGCCGGCTACCACGATTGTTGAAGCCGGATGAGCATCTTCAGCAACGGTAAGTTTACCGCTGTATAAGATGGTTTGACGGACATCAGGTGTGTTACCCAACTGTTGATTAGCGCCTGCACCTTTGAGCTTGTTATCAATGGTCGGTTCGACATCGTTAGCATCATCATCTTGAGCTGTGATTGAAGTTACACCAACTGCGACTCTGTCGTTTCTCGTAGATGAAGCAGTAGAACTAAAGGTTGCTTTGGCAGTCAAAGTCTTGGTTGTTCCCTTGGGAATGGTCAAGTTCATGTTGGTAATTTGAGCTTCACCACTTGTTGTATCAGGTGATTTGGCTGTTCCAACCAAGGTATCGCCATCATACAAGGCGAGCGATGTAATACGTTTAGCACAATCACTCTTTTCAAATGTACCAGCTGGGGTAATGTCGGCCGTACAAGTAAGAATCATGTTGGTAACTTTGACATCTGATTGTGAACCAACTTGCAAAGAGACACCCACAACCGGCACGTTTTGAGATTTCTTAACAATGGTGCCCGAAACCGGAGTGGAAGCCAATTCGGCTGATAATTCGGATTGTTTGACGGTTTGTTCGTTGCCAGCCGTGTTAGCATTGGGAACGATCTTGCCGAGAGCTAAACTCTCACCGGTATCAACAACTTTGACATCTCCATCCAAGAAGGCAAGCAAGCTAGCCGTGTAACCATTGCCGTAGAATTCACCAGTATCGTCCTCGGTATTGGCGAGATCAGCAACGATAGCGAGATTCATGGTTTTGCCCGCAGGAATGTTAAATGTGTTGTTAAAGGTGATATTTTCGGTCAAAGTACCGTTAGCAATCGTGAGTTCTTTTGGACCCATGACCGTTGTGCCATTATCCATGTTCTTGATCTTGATGTTACGGAAGTACTTGGTGCCGGATAAACCAACCAATTCACGAGTAGCACCCGTGGTGGCTTCCAATTTGGTGTGCAATTTGCGAATCTCAAGATCATTATCAGATGAAGTCAATGAGAATTGATACAACACAACTCCCAATTTACCTTTGGCAATATTGCCAGTGGTTGGACCATTGAAGGCAACCGAGAGGTTTCCGCCTTGAGTGGTAACTTTCACACCTTTGCTAGCATTATCAAAGTTTCCGATATTAATAGATGCTCCTGAATGATAAACCGAGTCAACAGCATACAAATCAGACGCGTATTCAACATAAGTTATAATATCCTGATTTGCGCGCCCAGAAACATCAGCATGCAAGTCAAAAATACGAGTTACACCATTGGCTAATAAATATGGGTTTTCAAAGTTCAAAACAATTTGACCTTTTGAATTGATGCCCGTGGCTGAAGCAACTTGCGTGGTGCCCTGATAGAGTTTGAAGTTCTTCAAATTCGAGTTATCAATACTTCCGCCTTGATACAATGTCACGCGATGGACATAAATATCATTGGTGCTGGCAGTGAGTTTGAAACTGGAGATCGGAGCATCTTTTTGACCAATAATCGGATTGGCTGGTACTGGGCCACTTGTAATTTTAAGTTCGCCGGCCTCTGCTGTTCCAACCACAAACACGTTACCGCGAACCGGGAAAGAACCGCTAACCGTGCCAGAACCGGAGAGAACGACTGAAGCCTTGTCAGCCAATTCAAAAGCATGATTGCCTCCGGTTTCGCTTGATTTTGAGAGGTCAGCATACACATAGTATGATTTCATTGTGTTGGCCGGAATGCTGATGTTCAAGCTGTTGAATTCAACTTTGTTGGTGCTGGAGTTAACCTGACGACCATTTGTAAGGCGATTGCCTTCGGCATCATAAAGATACACATTATCAAAATCGCTAGCCAAACCAACGCCAACGCGATGGAAGTGCAAACCAGCGATAAATGCGCCAGCATCACCAGCCTGAATATTTACTTTGACCATTGGAATACCCATAGCGCTCTTGGGAACCGTGGCGCCAGCAGGTGTATCAGAAGCCAAAGAAACTGTTACATCGCCACCAACTACTTGACCAGCGCAAGCTACCTTCAAAAAGTGATCAGCTTCAAGACCGGTAACATTGGAGCCATCGGCATAAGCAATTGTGGTTTCTACAGCATTAACCATGTTCCATCTGTTGGCCGTAAAAGCAGAGTCATTAGCGATTAAGCGCTTTTTACCCTCCCAAACGACATAGCGATTGGTATCACCAGAGTAGGTGATGAGTTGACCATTGGGATGAACATTAGAAGAGATTGATGAACCGATTGTGTAGTTTGCAAAGAAACTATCTGGTACATCAATAACACGTGTGGCCCATGCATCGCCCCAGAGAGCTTGAGCGATTGCCTCGGATTCGATCCAATGCAATGTTCCGCACTCGGTGACAGCATAGGTCTTCGGATCGGTCGTAATCTTCACGAGCTTGGTGCCCGGACGAACGGTTACGTTACCGCCGATTTGAATAGCAGCGAGTTCCGCATCCGTGATGGTTACAACGGATGAGAAATCGTTAAACCATGAGAAAAAGGTTTTCTCATTGGGGAAAACATAGCGTTTGCCATCTGCATTATAGTAATACACGGCAGGGCCGGAAGCCTTGATCAAACTACCATCTGTAAGGGTGGCGGCTTGGGCTGTAACCGGAAACGCTAATGCGCCTGCTCCAACGGACCAAAGAATGGTGGCGAAGGAGACAAGCATTGAAAAAGCTTTTCTTAACATAATAATCCTAGTGGATTTGCCTTATGGACAGTTTTAACTGTCCGAATGTTGAATGAATCCTTTTGGGATAACATTCAACGGATTGTGATTTATGAATGAGTTCTGGCACATCTTCCCGATCTTTAAAGAATCGGAATCGACCTTTTGAGATGGCCGTGGCGAGGATTTTGTGTCGCCGGGCGTCGGAGCTCGAGATCTCTGCCGAAAATGATACCCTCCTTAAATAATAAGGAGTGTTGGAGACCCCGCAGACTTCTTCTTCAAGGCTTAATAGCCGAGTTGAATCGATTTGCGTTTCCCCCGCCCGTCAGGGCATCCATCCTATAAAAGATAGATGACCTGTTAGCGGAGCAAAATTACACCATCGTGGGGATAAACCTTGTGTTTATCCGTGCCATAATCACCACCATCGTAGGGATAAACCTTGTGTTTATCCGTGCCATAATCACCACCATCGTAGGGATAAACCTTGTGTTTATCCGCGCCATGTTATTTTTTATTTATCTAATCATTATTTATTTAATCATTTATTTTTATTAATTAATTATTTGAGAATTAGTAGAAGTTGCATTATCCGTCTTTGCTTTTTCTGTGTTTAACTCTTCTGTAACAGATGGTTCGGTAATAGTTGTGGTAGCATTAGAATTGGACTCCGATTTACTAGCATTTTGCTTAGCAGATTCTTGTTTAACTAATTTTTCTTCAGCTGTTTTTTGTGTCGCATAAGCTCGCTGTGTGGCAACTTTAGAAAGCTCCAAAGCTTCGTTTAGATTTTTTTCATTCGCTTTTTGATCAGCTTCGGTTAAAGATTTGGCAACTTCTTGAATTTGATCATCAACCGATTCTTCTTGCTCGGGAGATGTGACAACAGTCCCCGTGGCATTGCTATTGGTTGATGAAGCGTCAAAAAGAATTTCAGAAGAAGATGCGGAAACGGTTTTGGTTGATAAATCCGGTTCATTATTAGCTACCAAGCCCGTGGACTCGGTAACGGTTTTAATAACATTGGCATTGTAATTTTTGAGAAATTCAATCAACTCTTCTTCGGTAACAACTTCTGCGTTTTCAAAATGCGTCTTTAATAAGACTTCAATGGCTTTAAGCGAAGTATCAGAAGCGGCCGCTTGAGCCTCGGAAAGCTTGACTCGTTCAGAAGCGGATAATTTGATTTTGGACGATTGAAGATCGGCTATAAGCGTGGCGATTTTTTGATCAATAAGAGCAACAGTGGCTTTGGCTTGCTCCGGAGCTGATGTTTTTTTAACTTCATCCAACTGATTTTTGATTGTATCCATGTCGCGCTTTAAAACTTCGGCGCTTTGTTTAACACAGTCGGATTTATCGGCGCGAGGGCTATCAATTACTTGTTTCATTTCATGCACGCGACGTTCGGTGAATTCGGCTTTGAGTTTTATGCGCTCATCCGGAGATTTGACCATGGCCATGCGCGCTTGTTCGCTGGCAAGTTTGATGCTGTATAAAAAATCTCCGGGCAAGGCTTGCTCCGAAGCCGAAACCGACAAAAATGAACCGCCAAAAATTGCCAAAATTACTGTTGAGATAATGGCGGTCGGAGTGCGCATCCATTTAAAAGAAATTACGGGCAAGAAAATATTAAAAGCGCGATTAACCGTGGCCGTGGCTTTTATGGGAGCGGGCTGTGAATTGCGCACTTGCATGAGCAGGGTTTTGCGCGTATTGGCAACCCAAACAGCGTCAGGCTTCATTTGGCCTGCCGCTTTACGGATATTACGCGTCCGTTTAAATAATTGATAACCGCTCATTTGTAATTATTATTGTTCCTTTAGCGCTTTCATGCCCCTGTAATAGATGAGGCGCACATTGCCAGCGCTCTTGCCAAGAATAACGGCAATATCAGCAAAGCTTAATCCGTCTATAAGGCGCAAGGCCAAAACATCACGGTAAGAATCTTTAAGTTTACTCAATTGCTTTAAGATTAACGCCAATTCGGTACGAGCTTCCATGTAATCGCGTCCATAACCGCTTTCTTGTTCTATAAATGTAGACGTGTCTTCCTCGACAAATGTTACACATTCCATATTTGTGTTACTTTTACTGCGGTAAAAATCGGCAATTTGATTGCGAGCTATCTGATATAAAAAAGCGCGGACATTTTTAACCTTCTTTTGGGCTTGAATATGTTGCCAAAAGCGGGTAAATGTTTCCGCGGTAATATCTTGGGCATCTTCTTTGCGAGGTAGCTTTAAAATAACGAACCGATAAATGGCCGTTACATAACGATCATATATTTTTGCAAATGCTTCCGGATCTCGCTTGATCGAAATACGGTAAAGAAGAAAACGATCTATGAGTTCGGCCATGGTTTTATAATGAGAAAAACTAAGCTATTGGCTTAATTAACTCAAAAAGGCACGAGTAACCTTGCCATGAGCACCAAAAAAAATCAAGCTAAATTGCAAAAATGTATCGCTATTTAGAGAAGTTGCAACCATGCAATCAAATCTTAATTTGGCAAACATAACGAAGATAATTGTTTATAGCCAGCCAAGCAATTATCTTAATTACTTCTAAAATTCGTTATAAATGCAACGAACGTAACGAATATTATGAATATATTACGAATATTATGAGATTATGAATGTTATAATGCATGTTTGTCCACTCTAGTGTTGACAAATTTTTATGAAAGTATGATAATAAAGGCAAATGCAAATATGCCACAATCAATTCCGGCCACAATTACAGAATCCACGGCCATTCGTCTGCATGTTTCAGAGGCGGCCAAACTTTTTGGTATTTCCGACAGAACCATCCGCCGAGCCATAGCTCGTAATGAGCTCCGCTACATAATTGTTCGTAATCGCTATCAAATCCACTTTGAATCCATGCTTAATTGGTCGCAACAAATGCCACAAATACAAAAAAAACGCGACCGAGCAGGTTTGGGGCAATGGGTGGAAAAATGGAAAATCACAAACCCAAAATATTCGCCAAGACCGCCAAAACCGAATCAATAAATTAAAATAATAAAATAGACATATCTTATAATAGAATCGACTAAACGTCTTCACTTCATACATAGTGAGAGTTGAAATAAAATGAACAAAGATGATTAAAAAACTCCCGAGCGCGTTAAGGGAGTTTTTTTATTATAATGGATTATGCAAATTGGTTAATGATTAGTTTAAAATAAAATCAAAATCATGCGTTAATCGTGACTCAAAGTTCTGTAAATATTTTCCAGCTCGTCTAAATGTTTTTGCCAATTGTGATTTTGCTCTACATGTTTACGCGCCATTTGGCCAAGATCAGCGCGTTGTTCGGGAGTAAAAGACTCCATTTGATTTAAGGCTTCAATCCAAGATTCAATCGAATCGGGCTTAACTAAAAAACCACTAACCCCATCGGAGATCAATTCAGATAATCCGCCAATATCAGACGCTATAACCGGCACGCCTACGGCCATGGATTCAAGCACGCTAAGTGAAGCATTTTCATACATCAAAGTTGGCATACAAACAGCTTTGGCTGTGTTGCGAATTTGTTCAAGCTCAAGCCCTGTATGAAAACCCAAAAAGTTGACGCGATTAGGAGCTATTTGCTTGGCAAGAGATTCCAAGTGATTGCGCTCCGGACCCTCGCCAACAATATTTAGTCGAACGGAAGGAACGCGAGCCACGGCGCGAATTAAAATTTCTATGCCTTTTTCGGGATATAAACGACCGATAAAAACATAAGGGCCAACACTTAATCTTTGCGGAACGACTGATGGGATATCCACAGGATTAGGAAAATAAATTAATTTGCCAGGTGGCTCTCCCCATTCTTGCATTTTGTTTTTAATAAAATGTGACGGACAAAGAAAAAAATTCACGGTGCGCTCGTATGATTGAGCGATTTTAGTCATGCTCATTTCAAGAGTTGCAAGCACATTGGGCGCATAACCCTGAAACAAACATTGATTGATAATTGTATTGTAATATTTTCCGTTTTTGCAACGTTCGCAAACCGCGCCTTTGGTAAACATTTTATAATTAGGACAAGCTAATTTGTAATCATGCAAAGTTTGTACGCAAGGAATGCCTGATTTACGAATCACAGAAAGAATACTGGTAGAAAGATGATGATAAATATTCTGCAGGTGAATGACATCGGGTTGCAAATCATTGATTTGTATTTGTAAAGACTGCTTGGCCTCTTTGTTCCATAAAAAATTGATGGCTTTTTTTATATCTTTGCCTATGCCCTCTTTGCGGTCGTAATTATAACGAGTAACAAAATAATCCTTGTCCGCGGATTGGAGATTGCTGGCTGATTTGGTAGAAAAAGCATGCACATCATGCCCGCGTTCGCGCAATTTATTTATGAGTTGATGCAAATAAACTTCAGCGCCTCCACGCAGGTCAAAAAATTTATGGATTTGCAATATTTTCATAACTATTCCTATAAGCTACTAACTTTTTACAAGTTATAATATTTTTAACAAGTATGCGATTTAACTTACAAAGTACGCTTTTTAGATTTGTCATAAATGCGTTGAAAGCTACTTAAGCAAATCGCGATATTTTTCGGCATATTTACTAGCCATGGTTTGGATGGAATATTTAGTAAAATCTTGGCAAGCTAATTGATTAGCGCGATTAATGATCGCGCCAGAACGCTCCAAAGCATCTTGAATCGCAAAAGCCAAATCTTTGGAATTACCGGGTTTAACTAACGTTGTTTTTTCGCCAAAAAGCTCACGCATAACAGGCAAATCGGAAACAATCATTGGTATGCCGGCAACAGCGGCTTCAACAGCAACCAAACCAAAGCCCTCCCAAGCCGATGGCAAGATAAATAAATCATGCTTGGCATACACCTCGTAAACATCGGGCGCGACGCCATGCCAAAAAATACGCGGAAGAATACCAAGTTTATCAGCTAAATGCTTGAGCTTGTTTTCCATGGTTCCTTGGCCATAAATATGGCATTCATAAGGATGATGCACTTGAGCCAAAGCTTCTAAAAGAATATCCGGATTTTTTTGTGGCTCCAATCTGCCGATAAACAGTATCTTGGGAATATCAAAAAAAGGTCTGGTTTGGCGTTTTTTAATTTTTGAAATTTCAACGCCATTGGGAATGATTGTTATTTTTTCATGCGGAATACCAAGATCGCGTTCCAGATAAGAAGCCACATTTTTAGAAATTGCTATGTATGCGGAAGAAAAATTTTTCATCAATTTCATAAAAAACTCTCCAAACTGCCCGTGATACATGCGCACATTATGTATTGTGGTTATTATGTTTTTGCGTCCGGCTAAGCGAGCTGATAAACGACCGAAAAAATTTGAAGCCGAAAGATGGGTGTGCACAATATCCGGATTAAAATCCTGCAAAAAATTTTTAAGACGAAAAATATTTATGAATCTGCCAAACACACCTTGACGTTCTAAAACCGTAAAGCAGATATTATGCTCGCGTAATAATTTTTCCATGGAACCGCCACGAACTATGGCGATGATATGGGATTCAAAACCAAGCTCCGGCAGACGCTCGCTAAGTTGCATAACCAAACGTTCGGCGCCTCCGCCGGATTCTAAGGTCGGCACAATGTGCGTTACGGATTTATCAGCAATTTTAGCTCGACAAGAAATAATGAAAAAACGAGAAAAGCGCCGAGGAAGATGCGCTGACAAGGCGCTATCAATAGTGTCCAATAAATGAAATAAAACACTCCCCTTTTTTATTTTTTGTGAAAATTTTTCAAATAATTTTGGGAATAAAAAAGCCGAGGGTGTGGCAGAATAAATCCGCAAATTTGACTCTCTGATTTTATTAAAAAGATTGGATAACTTGTGATACTTGTATCCAGAGCCTGTAATTATTAAACCTTGAGAATTAATTTTATCCAATATTGAATTAAAGAAATCCGGGATCGCATTAAACTCCATGGGTAAAACAGGACTAAGAACAATATGATATTTGGCTGATTGTTCTTGATCAATAATGCCGGTTTTAGCTGTAAACTCTATGCCCAATTCTAAACTTAATGCTTGAGCTTTTTGCATTGTCGTTTCAGATTGATGTAAATTAGTTACCTGATAACCCAGAGAAGCAATCGGTAATGCGTAGTTAGCGCTTTCATCGTTTATAATAAGAATACGCAAATCTTGATTATTTATGTTTTCCGCATAAGCGTTTATTTTTTCGATGAATAAATCCAAAGAGCGCAAACCGGCTGGGACGCGATGCAAAGTTGTGATCGTATGATGTGGCAAATTGGGTTTCATAATTTTATGCTTGGCCAAAAACTTCTATATTACGGGTTTTGGCTTCACGAAGGCGATACATTTCTACAGTAGCTAAAAGTAAACCAATTGGTAACCAAAGATGACTTGTCCAGTAAGCGGTGTTAAAAAGTTGATAAATAATGGCTCCAAAAGCGCCGGCAAATAATATATGCGCCACAAGATTTGGCTTTCCGGATATTTGTTTAATACCGCGCCAAGCAAACTTCCATAACATTATTAGCAAAAAGGCATAAGTCAGTAGACCAAATAAACCAACTTCGGCGGCAAGTTTTTGAATAAAACCATGAGCTTCCATTGGATTGCCAAATTCAATGATAAACACTTGCGCGTTGCCCACACGCCAAATAAAAGTGCCTGCGCCGGATCCGATTAAAGGATGTTCAAAAAAAGTTTCTTTGGCGATTTCGGTTAACATCCAGCGAGTGGAATTGGAACTTGTCGCGGTTGGAGAAAAACTAAACTTAACTTGATATAATGCCAAAGGAATTAGCAAAACAATTAAAGCAAGCAAAACTCCCAAATATTTTTTTACATAAGATCGCCAAACCGTAAATAACATAAAAGCTGTTTGGCAGGCAAAAACAATCCAAGCTGAACGCGCAAAAGTTAATAAAGACGCCATGATTTGCATACCAGCAACAGCCATCAATACTCGTGCGGTTCGCATCTTTTTTGTGATAAAAGCCAAAGCCAAGGTTGCGGGCGCGGTAATAAGTAAAAGCTCGGCTAAAAGATTATGATTATCACCGATGGGATTGATGCCAAAAAGAGGCATTGGATGCGCGCGCCTAACAGCCCAAGAATAAGGTTCTATATATAAAAGAGATGAATAAGCGTTGATGGTGGCAAGAATACCAACAAAAGCGAGCAACCCTAATATAGCGCGTAAACGACGCTCGGAACGAATAAGATTTACAGGTAAAGCAATAAAGGCCACGTAACAAAAAAGAACAGGACGCAATACATATTTGCCAATTAAAATTGGATCCGGGCCATATGAACTAAAAACCGAGACAAGATGCGCAAAAGCGAATAAAGCGTATGGCTTCCAAACAGGCAACACGGGACGCCAATTTATATCACGACGTTTTAGCCATAGTAATAATATTTTAATTGTCCAAGCTGTTAAAACTGCTAATAAAAATAATTCTCCTAAAAAAATATCAATGGATCCGCCAAAAGCGCGCTCACCAAGTTTTAAGGCGCCGGTGCTTAAAGAAAAGGTTATCCCTAAAAATAAAGAGAAAAAAATAGAGATATAAAAAGCTGTATAGATTGCTCTATAAGCAAAAATCAAAAGAATAATGGCCGTGGTTATGGCTATCGGACCAAAAGGAAAGCCAAATACTACTAAAATGCTACCCACGAACAATAGCAAGAACAAAGCCCACCATAAAACCGGCCAACTTGCTGTTGCGACTTGAGATTTTGTTTTATCAATTTGATAATGATTATTATCCTCCATGAATTGATTATGCCCACGAAAAAAATTCCCTCTGAACTTGTTCTAAAACGTTATTAATGATTTGTTTATTATATCACATCCGAAAAGTGGAAAAAAGTGCAAAAATAAGGGAAATTTTAAGATTAGAGGATGAAAATATAGTAAGTGTGATAAAACAGGCTTGACAAAAAACTTTTTTTATAGCTAAGTAACGCTTGACTGTGCGCATTTTATGCGTAAAGTATGCACTTTTAATGGCGCAAATTGCGCAAAAACAAAGGGAGACAGAGGATGAAGGGTAAAAGTATTTTACTGGGAACATTGCTGGGATTTTCGACAATTTTGCTAAGCAACTGCGGAGGTATGAACGATCCGGGTGAGGAACCTGTCGGAAAAAAACGACAAGCCCTTTGTCCGGCCTCGGGTTATTGCACACCCGAGCAATCCGTGATTGGAGACACTTGCTATAATGACGCAAGCCAAAAACTACTCCAATGCTATAAATGCCTTTATTTAGACAAGGAGTCTATTCCTTTAATTCAGAGCCAATATCCAGAATTTGACATGTGCAATGAATTGGATGCAGGAACCGGGGGTTCTGCGGGCACTGCGGGTTCGGCAGGATCTGCTGGTGAGGGCGGAAATGCTGGTATTGCAGGCTCGGCCGGAACTGCGGGATTCGCTGGTGAAGCTGGAAGCGCGGGCACCGCAGGTTCGTCGGGTCAAGGCGAACAAGATGCCGGAGTTGATGCCTCGGTTTGTAATGATGGTCAAACTCTGGATTGCACTGCCCAGTGCCCGGAAGGATATGATGGCGAACAATACTGTAACCAAGGAACTTGGGGCGCATGTGTTTGTGTGCCTTGGGAGCCGGATGGCGGAACCGGAGGCTCTGCTGGCACTGCAGGATCAGCAGGATCTGCTGGAGAAGGTGGAAATGCTGGTGACGCAGGATCTGCCGGTGAAGCTGGAAATGCTGGTATCGCAGGCTCGGCCGGAACTGCGGGATTCGCTGGTGAAGCTGGAAGCGCGGGCACTGCGGGTTCGTCGGGTCAAGGCGAACAAGATGCCGGAGTTGATGTCACAGTTTGCCCGTATGAACTTGGCCAAGTTTGTTCGCCTCCTGGCACATACGAATGCGATGAAACCGTTCGTTGTAGTTGTTTACTCGAAACCGAAACGGATAGTGGATTACTTTATCAAAGCTATTGGAGTGATCCCATGGCTCCGGGAATTTACGAATGCTTAAACCCATGTCAATGGAGTGTTCCATGCTCGTTAGGGGGCTATGATGAGTGTGAGACTTGCATGGGTCCGGCTTTAGGCGGAGCATCCGAAGTTACGGAAATATTCCAGTGCCGAGGCGGATATCTGTTCCGTCCGGAAATGGAAATTCCTGGTATTCCTATGTGTCCACCATCTACTGATGCTGGCGCTGGTGACGCTGAAGCTGGTGCTAGTGACGGCGGATCGGATTATGGCCCAGTTAGTTCCGTGGCTTGTGAACAAGATGAAGTCTATAAGACCGACCTCCTGCAAGTACCGAATAACGGCCTTTATCTTGTATACATGTCGCCCGCGTACCCACAACCGCTTCATAACGCGCTCTACGACTGGACAGACTATGGCAATAATGGTCATGGCGGTTGGGGCGGTTGGGAGGATACGGCCTGGCAGATGCGATGCGTAACCGGATCAACCCAGCAAACTCCAATTATCTGTCCGATGGATAAAAATGCTTTCTACTTACGAGAGATTATGCCCAAGCTGGTTTTACCAGAAAGCGTGGACAACTGCTCCGTATATCATGAAGGGCAATCCCTTTACTGGTGCAATAGTGTCCTTGACAAAGCGGATACGGACAAGCTCTTCTGCTCTGGCACTTGGCGCATCTACCAAGATGGTAGCTTGTTAGATGAGTATGTTGACGCTCCGGGTGAAAAACCCGAACCAAGCTCTTTATTTAAAAAAATCGTGAAAGCGCCTGGAGATCCGGATTCCAGCTACACGACTTATCGTGTGCACATGGGAATCCTTTGGACTCCATAACACGTAACCTTCTCACATACATACACCGAGGCAATTTGCCACGGTTTTTTTTAATTTAATTTATAAAATATTTAGAATTAAATAACAAAAAACCGCCCCGATGTTTGATCGAGGCGGGCTAGAGTTAGTATAAAGAGCTATTTACCGGCCAATGAACTTTCACTAATGTATCGATGACAGGAATCCTGCCCTGATACTTTAGTTAAGCTGACCGGAATTGAAGTACCAACAGTTTGACCAAGGCCATAACCGCTGGCACTCACAACGCTAAGCTCATGACATGTTCCACCCCAATAGGAATTGTCCCATTGTTTGGGATTGCCCCATTCAAAGTAGAACTGACGTGGAGCGTAATACCCCACGAATGTTTTTTCAAAGCATCCGTTCCAAGTCATGTTGTGAGGTTGCCATTTTGGCATCACTTCCCACAATGCTGGTTTGGGATGCGTGTGTTCTTCCGGACCGCAAAGAGTGATAGTAACGGTTGCGAATGGATCTTTGCCATTACAATCTTGATCTTCATTATCGCCCCAAATTTCCACAGCTCCTGGGCGAATACGAGGATCGTTGTCATTACAGTCTCCATCCGCCACTGTGTAACCATCACCATCTCTGTCAG
This sequence comes from uncultured Gammaproteobacteria bacterium, assembly GCA_964563385.1. Taxonomy (GTDB): domain Bacteria; phylum Patescibacteriota; class Patescibacteriia; order 2-12-FULL-60-25; family 2-12-FULL-60-25; genus MWCR01. The sequence goes on along the minus strand of CAZLVV010000010.1, from coordinate 16,089 downwards.
TGGGGCTGATTAAGCTGGAAGGCTTGGCGAGAACTTCCAAATTGTACCAGCCTTGGCCGTTGTCTTTGGCATAAGGTGGCGCGGTCCAAGTTACAACGCCATCAATTTCCACATAACAGTAAGTGTTCATTTTGTGAACCGGCTCGCCATATTGCTTTGTGGAAGTAATGGCAGAAAATCTCCAGAACTCTGCTGTTTCCGGATTTAGACTCGCTGGATCCGCAGACGCATTCCACTCAAATCGACTCCCCTCTTTGATACGCACTGAAAATTTTGCCCAGTGCACATTTAGGGTGGTGGTCGATGCTCCGAGGAACGAACCCCAAGTAACCGGATTCTGCGATTCTTGGTCAACTTCATAGCCCAAGATGTAATAATCATGAGCCAATCCGTCGGGGTGGCGGAGATAGCAAGTGAGAAGTGGTTCCCATTCAACTTTGCCATCACAGTTTTCATCGATATTATTATTCATAATCTCGATGGCTCCCGGATTAATGTTCGGATTTGCGTCATTGCAATCTCCAAACTGGGTAGCAAAACCAAGAGGCTTATCACATGCTTGAACAGTCACCTCTTTCACTCCCCATCCATCAGCATCCGCATCGCGGTAAAACGTCTGCTTTACACAGCCGTCACCCCCTGATCCTCCAGTTCCTCCGATGTTAGACGAACCACCTTCACCAGCGGATCCTGCCGAACCAGCAGTGCCAGCGCTTCCAGCTTCACCGGAAAATCCTGCGGTTCCAGCAGATCCTGCCGAACCACCGGTATTAGATGATCCGCCCGAACCGGCTGATCCACCAGTATTAGACGATCCGCCAGTTCCACCTGCATTTGGATTGGAGCAAAGGCAAATACCGGACCAAGAACCGGCAACGCACTCCTCCACTCCTTGGCCAGAAGAGCAATAAGAAGAGCAATCTCGAGTTTGTCCGCTTGCGCACTCTTCCAATTTTTTGCAGACACACAAGCCAGACCATTGCTCATTGACACATTGTTCCGTGCCCTTAAATCCATCTGGGCAGTTATAAGAACAGTCGCGATCGGTTCCGGAATTGCACTCTGAAATATTTCCGCCCGAACCGGATGATCCACCTTCGCCCGAAATTCCGCCTGAACCAGACACTCCAGCCGATCCTGCCGTTCCACCGGTATTAGACGATCCACCCGCATTAGATGATCCACCAGTGTTCGAATCCCCGCCCGAACCGGATGATCCACCTGAACCTGCATAACCACCGGCATTAGACGACCCACCAGCTCCGGAACTTCCGCCTGCGCCTTGTGGATTTGGGCAAGTACAAGTTTCGCTGAAGAGGTTATTGTCTTCACAAAACCGCTTTCCCTCGGCTCCATTAGGACATTCGTAGCACCATTTCCATGACCCGATAGGATCGCAGAAATTAGAAGGATGTTCAGAACCACCTGTTCCACCGGTATCTGAAGTTCCATTCATGCCTGATGATCCTGCCACGCCCGATGATCCGCTAGCACCCGCGGTTCCACCCGCATGGGAGGTTCCTGTAGAGCCAGATGCTCCACCGGTTGCCGAGTTTCCAGCAGATCCTGCTGATGCTCCACCCACTTTATTACTCTCATCAGGCAGATCACCAACCTCTTCCACACAACCAAATTGCAAAAGAACAACAAAAGTTACACAACAAATAGCAAAAACTTGCGCCGAAAAAACTTTTGCACTATCCATGGTCTTTCTCCTTATTCTTGCCCGCTCTGTTTATCTCTTCTGATTATCTGAGATAAAAAACGGGATTTTTTCAAAGGTCGAGTTAACGCTTTCCGAGATTGGAAAACATATAAATATAGCAAAAAAATGCCATTTTGTCAATAGTTATAAGACAAAGTTTTTATCTTAAGTTAAATAAAAAAATATACTTATATTTATTGGCTCAACACAGCAAAATATATCTAAACTGTGGATTGATAAAAAGTATTGACAAAAATCAAAAATCTTGATACAGTCCAAATGTCCTATCTATAAGCGCGCTGAAGAAAAGGACGCAAAACCCTAACTCCAACAAATGAAGGAGAGAGGATATGCGTACTAAAATTATTGACTCATGGCATTTTTATTTATTGTGTACCACAAAAATAGTTAATCAAACCAAGCTCCACAAGCATTAAACGTGATTAACATTAAATATTTTTGTGTATATGCAAAGAATGAGCGCCATCATGAAGTACCAGCGCGATTTAGAAGTTCAATCTAATGGAATCTATCAATCAGAGTGCAAGCGATTATTTGCTCCATATGAGTTACAACCGCATATGCACTGCCCGGTTGGCGCGTTAATATGGGCCTTTGCGCCCACATAATACCGTCAATCGATAAGAAGAAGAGGATCTAAAATAAGTTATGTAAATTACAAGCGAGATCCTTTGCTGATTCCGCGAACCTTATCTATGGCGTCCATACTACGGCGCCTTTTTTTATTTAAAAGCTTGTCTGCGCTCCTCGCCACATAAACTCAAACATAACTTTAAGCATATCGCGAGTCTCTTTGTTTTCAAATAAAAAGACAATGGGCTTGGCTTTGGGTAAAATTATAGCGACTTTATCCTCAAATAAAGTCATTTCACCTATAAACTTGTATTGCTCGTAAGGGATATATTTTAATTGCCAATTTTCTTTATTATAAATCGGTAAAACGATACCCGGTTTTAAAGCAATAATAGCGCGCCCATATAATTGACGATTCAAAAGCATGCGTTGTGATTCGTCGATTTTGGAAACTTTTTCTATATCTTCATCCACGGCCGTGAGACTTAATATCTCTCCTCTGGATTGCAAGTAAATCTCGCGAACAGTGCGCAACCCTTCTTCGCCCTCAAAAAACCTGACATTGGGCTTTTCTTCAGATGAAGAATTAAATAATGCCAAGAAAGTCGGCATAACCTCTTTGAGGCGATTTTCTTTTTCTTGGATCACGGCCATCTCTTTTTCTATTAGACGTTTTAAACGTTCAGGAGACTCGGCAACAAACATGGTTTTTTTGCCTTGATCGTAAGTTGACATAAGGCCTCGACGCTTGAGTGATTCGATCATTACGTAAGTGGTAGCGCGATTCACTCCGGATTTTTTGGAAATGTCTTGCACGCTTGCCGGCCCAAGCTCAAGCATGGCCAAATACACATTGGATTCTTTATCGGAAAGACCGTATTCGGCCAAACACTCTTTAAGATTTTTCATAAACTAAATAATTTTGTTTAAGTTCATCAAGGCAAAATTTACCATTCCGTTAAAACCGGCAAAGTTAGCTCGGCGGTGCGCTTCCATGTGTATTTGGCGGCGCGAGATATGCCAGCCAAACGTAATTTTTGCGCCAAACCTTCTTCCTCTTGAATACGCGCCATGGCGCGAGCCATTCCTTCGAGTTCACTCGGAGTAAAATAAATAGCCGAATCTTTACCGATTACTTCGGGCAGAGAAGCCGTATCGGCTGAAAGAACTGGTGTTCCACAGGCCATGGCTTGAATGGGCGGAATGCCAAAACCCTCGTACCATGAAGGATGAATCAAAGCGTCAGCCGAATTAAGTAATGCCGGTAAATCAACTTCAGGAACATAACCAAGTTGAATTATATCTTGTTTAGCTGATGACTCGGCGATTGTTTTTTTAATTTCTTCATAACCAAAACCCGGATTGCCAATTAAAACAAGTTTGGTTGGATCGCCCAAGCCTCTACGAGCCTTGAACAAAGTAAATGCTTTAATCAAATTAGCAATATTCTTTTTGGCTTCGAGCCTGCCGATGACGATAAAGAAAGGTTTTGATAAACGATAACGATTAAGGCGATCTTCTATGGACGCGTGATCAACTATGGGGCGATAGCGATCGTGATTGATGCCGTTAGGAGTAATGGCAATACGAGAAGGATCTATGCCATAAGCTTCGGAGATTTCACGACCAGAAAACTCGGAAACGGTTATGATTCGCTCGGCTCGCTTGGCAATGTCTTTTGTGCTCCATTCGTGGAATCTGCGATCACGCGGGCGATATAATTGCGGATGGCGAAAAAAACCAACATCATGGATAGTGACCACACTCTTTTTGGGAACAAAGCGTGGTAAAACGTGAGCCGGAATAAAAAAGACATCCGTGGGACGACGCCAAAGCTCGTATGATAAACGGACTTGAGTCCAGCCTTTTTTAATTGGCCAGCGCGCGCGGATTTCGTACCAATTTGCTGGTAATTTTTCGAGGCCGTTTTTTAAGATTTCATTAGAATACAAAACCCAAGAATGTGAGCCGTTTTTTGTGAGCTCTTTAAGATTTTGAATAACATGCCAAGAATACCATTCCACTCCTGTACGATGACTTTTATTGGCACGCGAAGCATCTATTCCTATTAACATGTCAATATTATAACATACTTTAGAAACCTCGTTAATAATATTTATAACAAGAAGGAGAAGTAATAACTCACCTCAAACCTTGTTTGTAAGGATAAACCTCGTGTTTATCCGTACATAAATAAAACCGTTATATTGGCACGGACAAATACAAGATTTGTCCCTACGATAGCACGAACAAATCTGGCACGGACAATCACAAGGATTGTCCCTACGACGGGCTGTGAAAGCTGGTAGACAAGTCTCCCTCTTGGTTTAAGAGGGAGATTTAGAGGGAATTAAAATTAACTATTTCCCAGAATTGATTTTTTGTAAGAGTCGAGGTTTTCAAGAGCAATGCCCGTGCCTTTCGCGACACAATATTGCGGTTCGTCGGCAACAAAAGCTGGGATACCGGTAGCTTCGGAGATGATGCGATCAAGATTGCGAAGTTGAGAAGAGCCTCCGGAAAGAACCACGCCTTTTTCCATAACATCGGCAGAGAGTTCGGGTGGAGTGTTGCGCAAAACTTCTTTCATTGTGTCGATCATACCCTGAAGATCGTGCTGAATGGCATCCGTAATGTCATCCGAATTAATAGTAATAACACGCGGAAGACCATTGATCATGTCACGACCTTTGACTTCCATTTCTAATTTATTTTCTAAATATAATGCAGAGCCAATGCGTAGTTTTGCATCTTCGGCCGTACGCTCGCCGATGGCCAAACCATATTTGCGACGAATATGTTCTTGAATGGCTGTGTCTAGCTTGGTACCGCCGATACGAACAGATGCGGAAGAAACTATACCGCCTAAAGAAATAACAGCTATCTCCGAAGTACCGCCTCCGATATCGGTTATCATATGACCTGATGCGGAACCAATAGGAATATCCGCGCCAATAGCGGCCACTATTGGTTCTTTAATAATATAAGCGGCACGAGCGCCAGCAGCTATGGTGGCATCAACAACAGCACGACGCTCGGTCGATGTGATACCTCCGGGAACAGCAACCATGACTTCGGGTCGAAAAAAGCGCACACTACCTAAAGCTTTGTTTAAAAAATATCTGATCATGGCTTCGGTGGTATGGTAATCTGCGATAACTCCATCCTTAAGCGGACGACGAGCTACAATTGTATCCGGAGTGCGACCAAGCATGTCTTTTGCTTCTTTGCCCACGGCCAAAACACGTTTATCAGCCATTGAAACAGCAACAACCGAGGGTTCATTCATAACAATTCCTTTTTTGAGGATATAAACAAGCACGGTTGTTGTGCCTAAATCTATAGCTACTTTTTTGCCAAACATAATTAACCTATCTCACCATTAATGCGCGCTCTTCGCAAGATTGAAATAAACATGGACGTTTATAACGTTCATATTGAATTCATTGAGACTAAATTACTCCGGATAAGCTATTTCAGTGAATTTGTATCGAGCTGAATAGTAAAGATTCTATCAAAAAGAGAATGTGTTTGCGCTTCGTAGATATTATCACCCCATTTTTCTTGAAGTTCGGGAGGATTTGCGGAACGGACATTCATGGGAAAGAGAATTTTGACATTAAATTCAGTATTATCAGCGCCCGATTGTTTGGGCCAATCAAGACGATACACGCCATCCAAAATAGAAGCAACCGAATTGGCGGGAAGCTCATAAGTAAAAGAAAGTTTACCGGTTTTACCTGGCTCGATAGACCAGAAAGCGCCAAAAACGGTTTTACCTAATTCTTTCATAACATCCACTTGACCTGGCACTAAACGACCGCGAGTTTGAACCAAATCACCTTCCATGGCTCCGGATGAGGAAATTAAACGACTGCCTTCGGGCACATAAACCCTTGTATAACTGCGATAACGAGTATTACGCCAAGTGATCTGTGGATTGGTGTTGGTATAAGAAAGAGTTAAATTGACTTGTGGATGATTAAGATCACGAGCATCTAGCGTATATTGAATGGATTTACTCATTACTCCATCGGTCTTTAACGCGCCCAAATTGGCATCGATAATCCAAACGAAATCCCTAATAGTGGGTTTGGCACGCGCGCTCCAATTACGAGCATCCACATAAGATTGAATTTCCGGATCACGATTGTAGATTAAAATCTGTTTTTGATCCAAAGCTGTGGTAATTATGTTAATAAGCTTAGGCCAATCACTACGAGGCATGGTTTGAATTTTAGCAAAAATAGCTTCAGCTATTTCACTCATTAAATCTTTGCGATTCTCGACAGTGATTCCGGAAGCCATTTCAACCTCGTATTGCAATACATCCATAAAATTAGCGGAGTTAAAAGTTTTTTCACGTACAACGATGGGTCCGGTAAAAGTCAATAGAGCCTTAAAAAATCCGGGCTCCACAGCCACTAATCCATCTTGTTTAGGCCATGGAGATCCGCTGGCCAAGGAACGCTCGCGTTCATAAAAATCTAAAACCAGCTCTGCCGAAGTTGGAAAATCAGGCGACCAATTAGCATCACGCATAAACCACTTATTAATGCCCAAATACTTTTGAATAGGAAAAGGTGGTGTCTCGTTCCAAACACCAGAAACCGGATTGTCGATATTATATACATCAAAAAAATTAAAAGTATTAATATTTCCCGCATCTATCTCGGTTGCAATAACCGAACCAATAAAACCTCCGGCAGGACGTATTTCATCTGCGTTTTGAGTAGTAATTACGTATGATTGTGGATTTGGATAACCCAAAAGAGGCACAAAAACTTCGATCAATGGAACGCTTTGTTCTAATGACTGTTGCATTACAGGTAAAAACTTGACTAATGGCGCTAAAGCGTTTTTAATCGGTGTGGCCATTTTATCTTGAGGAATCGACTCCCATAATGATAAAGCTATATCGATTTTATCGCGCGCTAAACGGATCTCGGGCAAAGATTGATATAAAGAACTTAATAAAGCGCGACGTTCAGCGGGAGATAAATCCTGCAAACGATATTCCGCGACATCAACTTGAGCTTGACCGGAGGCAATGGACGCGGATTTTAGAGCTTCTTGCATGGCAACAGCAACATGTAGAATATCCTCCATGCCTTCCAAAGATTGAGAACTAACTTGCGCGGCGCTTTCTAGACCACGGATCTGCACACCCATATAAGGAATATCGCGCCACAAACCGATATTTTTTAAATATTTTTGCATGGATGCAAATTGTTCTGCCGCAGCCCCCGCCTCTTGCTTAGCTGATTCGAATTCTCCGGCTTCGAGTAGCATTTGCATTTTCTCTAAAGCGATTTTAGCTTGATATCCAGACCAAGATGCTTTACCCAAAGCATATAAAGCAGGTGAGATGATTAATAACAATATCAATAAAACCGCAAAAATAATCCCGAATTTAAAAAAACGTTTTTTTCTCGGCTTGATCGGAGTTGCAACGGTTTTAGATTTTTCTGAAAATGGGGACGTGGATTGTTGCGCTGTGTCCTCAGGACGTAAAGCGATAAAAGGGTTAGAAGCACTATCCTTGGTTAATGATTTGGGTGAATCTTGCGAACTTTTTTCAGATGTAAAATCAGGCTCGCGTGGAGGCGGGAGCTCGGGAAAAGCGGGACAGGTTAAAAAATTTGGTGAATGCTCCATGGATATCTAGAGTATCGGTCGAATCTCGATATGAGGATGCTTGGCATTACGATACTTCCAGAAATAGTATAACGCACTTTTGATATGTGCGCGCGCTAACTTGTGGGTAAAAATTTGCCATGGCCAAGAAATAACGCTTTCGCGAGCATGATAATGAACCATTTTTACGTGAGGCACATAGGCAACACGCCAATTGTAATGCCAGGCGCGTCTGCATATATCCACTTCTTCAAAGTACATGAAATAATTCTCATCAAACAAACCAATTTCTTCTAGAGCTTTACGACGAATAAGGATGGCTGAACCCATTAACGCATCAACTTCCATGACGCGATTTTGTTTAACTAATTCTTTCATTAAATAATGATCCACAGCTCGTTTACCCCAAGGCGTACGCCCTAATAAAGAACGACGGTAGATTGGAATAAGCGGATTAGGAAAGCGATAGCAAGAATATTGACGAGTGCCATCGGGATGTAGAAGCAAGGGCCCAGCAAAACCAATATCAGGATGTTCATCTAAAAACTCTACTAATTTTTCCATTTCACCTGGGAAAATAATTAAATCCGGATTAACAAGCATAACATATTCACCGCGCGCACGACGCAAAGCATAATTATTACCAGCGCCAAAACCGACATTGCGTGGTGTATCGATTATTTCAACCCAAGGATAACGACTTTTTACCATATCACCCGTGCCATCACCGGGCGCGTTATCAACTAAAAAATATTCGTAATTAAAGCCAAAATCGACGTCTTCAACGCCTTTAAGCAATAAACGGATAAGATGAGGCGTACGATAACACACCGTAACAAAAGATACTTTTGGATCACCTACCGTTCTTGATTTTTTATTTTCTATATTTCCAGCGACTTGATTCATACCAATTCCCCCCGTATCGCATGAGCGTCCAAACGCTCTTTTTGCTTGTACTTCTTACGCTTTTTTAGCATTTTTGACAAGCCTGTTAAGGCATGCCAATAACCTTTAATCGAACCACGCGAAAAAAAAGCGGTTATCAGCTTACATAATTCATAAGGAAATATCCATAATCCATGAAAGAACAAATCAGAAACGGAGAGATGTTTGACTAAAAACCAAATATGGTTGCGGGTAGAAAAATAATTAATGTGTTTAGGTTTATTATGACGATATATTAAAGCCTTAATCCAGTTATTTGAAGAGCTTGATGGAGCCGTTCTATGATGCCAAGCTATAGCGTTTGGCACAAAAGCTGACTTCAATCCTAAACGTTTAAAACGCCAAGCCATATCCACATCTTCCTTATAAGCAAAAAAATCTTCATCGTAAAACTCCTGACCATCCATTGCGGAAATAAGAGACGATGCCCTGTAGCAAGATAAAGCTCCACCTACGCCAAAAATTTTATAAGCATTATCATATTGGCCCACATCGGATTCGCCAGCGCCACGGTCATAAGCGCGACGAGATTTTGTGATAACCAAGCCGGTTGCATCCAATGTTTTGGAACGTTCGGTTTTGATTTGTTCAGTTTCTGTCGCGCGCAAATATGCTCGAAAAAGCTTGGGCATACAAGCATCGACTTCGGGATGAGTTTCCATGAAATCAAAAAGAATCTTGAGACAATTTGAATCGAGTTCAATATCCGGATTGCAAACAACAATATAGCATTCGGAAAGATTGGCATCCGCCCAACCGGCCAAAGCCATCTGAATGGTTTGATTGTATGCTCTAGAAAAACCCTGATTGCGCATATTACGCAAAATTGTAATATGAGATTTTTCTTTGGTAAGCCAATTCACCGAACCGTCGGTTGAAGCATTGTCTACAATGATTGTTCTAAATGGAATCAATTGTTCATCCAATGAATCAAAAAGTTTTGGTAAAAAAGCCATTGAGTTCCAGCTGACAATGTTAACCGATAATCGAGCGGTCGATGTAGGCATAGAGAAAGAATAATTGAAGGATTAAACCTAGTAAAAATCACAACAAAATATGATAATTTATTTTTTTATTCCGCTAGAGCGTTTTGGAGAGACATTAAAACCCATATATTTAGCTATCATGAGACGGGTTTGCGAATCAATAGCCGGAACTGCTCCGAACAACACAAAGGTTATTGGTAGCAAAGCCCATTGCAAAATTACAACCACAAAAGTTTGCCAACGCGGTATATATTTTGGACGCGGAGGAAGCAAAGTGGCGGATATAATAGCTGAAACAAAAACACCGACCATAGCAAAACGCATAAGCCACTCCAATGTAAAAGGCGTATTTTGAAAAACCGCGTAAAAACGAAAATGTTCAGGAGCAAACCAAAATGGCAACTGTCCTAATAAAAATATAAGCAAAGGCACGGTTGCCCAAGTATACATGCCCTCGAGTTGTTTGAACAAGAATCGGATTTTGATTCCAATGGGCATTAACTTATCACGCGAAAACTTCATTGCCATAAACGGAAAATTCTCAACGCCCCAAGCCCAGCGACGCAATTGTTTATATAAAGCAACTAAAGCCTTTCTGTAAGAGCCTGACATTACGGTATCCATGGAAACCGGAAGATGAATCGGTTCGACATGATAATCGCCATGATAATGAACCAAGCCCTGCAAAAAAATACGCGAATCCTCACTAACAATATCTTTTTGCCAAAAACCCACATCTAAAAGCATGCGCCATGTCATACTATGCGAAGAAAAAGTCATCATTGTTTCAGGACGAGCTAGCTCGGTCATAAGCCAAAAAGTGGTGCCAAACATGGCCACCCTGACCGCGGCCGGCGACTCCCAAAGATTGTTATTATAAAGAACAACGGGTTGATAAGAGCAACGTAAAGGATTTGAAACTGTTAAAAATTTATAAGTAATGCAAGCAAAATACTGTGGATGAGCCAAAGTATCAATATCAAAAGCGGTTACCATAAGCTTATCTTGATCCACGCCTAGCTTCTCAATTTCAGGAATCATGCGATGCCCCATCCAATTCATATTAGAGCCCTTACCCGGAATTTCATTTGGTAAATCTTTAGGATGAATAGTTGTGTAGAAAGCTTTGAATTTATTGCCAAATTCTTGCTGAATTTTTTGCGCGTTTTCTAAAAACCGTTCTTTGTCACGCTCCTCTCCTCCTAAAACAACAATCATTTTATTAGCCGGATAGTTGGATTCGAGCAAGCCTTTGACACTATCCCTGATTACCACGTATTCCTCTTTATAAGTAGGAAGCATTATAAGATGATGAACTTTATCAAAATCTGGCAAAGCAGAGGCTTTAGCAATCCAATCGATTTTTATATCGCGACGATAAGTAAACCATGAACTTATGACAAAAGGCAAAAAATACGCGACTCTAAATAACCAATATAAATCATAGACTATGATAAAATAAACAACCCAAAGCGGACGAACAAAAGAAAGGCTGATGCTTAAAATAATGGTAAGCCATACCAATAAAGCAGGTATGATTTCGTAAATCCTTTTTTCGATACGTAATTTATTCATATATCATATATTATGTTTGCTCATGGTAATATTGGGCTCGGCATCATAAATAGGTTCAACGTATTTGATGGGTTTAAGGTGTCCGGATTTTATATCGGTAAAAATATTTTGTACGTTAATATCCCCCAAACCGGATACCGCATAAAGAGGTTTGCGTAAAATTCGCGATAAAAGATTGGCCACAAGCACGCCGTTGCGAATAGAGGAAAAAGGACCAGGTCCACTAACGACAATAATACCTTGCGCTTTAGCTAGATCAAATCGTGATAAATATTTTTTTAAAACTGCAACCAATCCTCCCAAAGGCACGGATAAACGTTGACATAAAAAATTTTTATCATTCAAATAACCCAAGTTGGCAAAACCTCTTTCACGAGTATCGATATAGATAAATGACATAATATGAACATTATGCCACGAATTAAGCATCTCGTTTATCTACAGCCACATGCTTAGGCGAATTCATGACTGAGACTAAAAATTTATCAGCAACATCTTGACGATAATGATAATCGGACAATGTTAAGCAAGTATAATTAATATCAAAACCCAAAGCGGCTTCTGATTTTTGCACAATACGTCTAAGCTCATCTTTGTCGCGTATGTTCCCGACTATAAGCAAATCAATCGGAGCTTCTTGACCTAAAAATGATCCTAAAAAAGCTAAATAAAAAATATCGCCTAAAGCCACAATTTCTTTATCCAAACGACGCTCCATTAAAAAATGAGATTTACTAATCAAGGATTGAACTTCGGCAAGAAGCGGAAAAGCTGGGTTAACTTGATAATATTTGCGCTTTAAGCCCGGTCGCTTTTGATTGCTAGCGTCATCTTCTTCGGTTTCGACCAACATACCGACTTTAATCAGGTTGTCGATTTCGCGACGTACTGCGTTAATTTGAGTATCAATAAGCCTAGTAAGTTCGCGAATAAAATAAGCCTGCTTAGGATTGTTTAAGAACAAATTCATGAGCTTTACGCGGGTCTTTGACCCAAAAAGGTGTTCAAGCATATTACCTTTCCTTATCCTGCCTGTTTTGAATGAGCTTGACAAGACCCCACCTATTTTGTACTCCAATAATACCTGCCATAGACGAAATAAGGTAAAATTGCGTATACTTTAAATAAATACCATGTCTGATGCTTTTTTCCGCTTTGCGGATATCGAATACGGCAACAATCCGACAAATGAAAACATAGTCGGAGTATTTAAGTTTGAACAAGGTCGCCAAAACAAGCGAGGTCCTATTCATATCGTTATTGCGGAAATTGATTCGGCTTTGTATGCATACGAACAATTATTAGACACGATAAATGCAACCGTTGAACAAACAAGAACTCTAATGGCCGGCATGGCGCTTGATCCATTTGCAAGATTTGAAAAAATAATCGCTAGAGTAAATGAAGCTTTGGCTGTTTTTCAAGAACAAGAACCAACACCCATTAATTGGAGTAGGCTCAATATTTTTATAATCGAGTGTTCAGGTAATGAAATATGTATCTCGGGACATGGCAAACTCATGAATATATTTTTAAAAAAGAATGGTGAAACTTATGAAACTTTTGACCTGTGTGGATCATTGGAGCAACCAGAAACAACCGACCCTAAAAAAGTTTTTACTTCGTTGATTTGCGGAGATATGAATCCGGGAGATTTGTTCTTTATTGGCACCAATAACTTCCAAAGATACCACGATAAATTGAGAATCAAAGAACGCCTACAAGAACTACCCCCTGTTGCGGCCACAACAGAAATTAAACGCGAATTGGATAAAGAAAAGATTCTAGATGATTTTGTGGCTGTGACCATTTCACTGCATGAAGATGAAACGCCTGTTTTTACAGCTAAAAAATCCCGTAAACAAGCAGAAGAATCTTTACAACGTTTACATCAACAAGAGGAATCTGTTCAAAAAATTCTAGCGCCGACTATCAATCCTTTAAAAAATAATGCCAATGAAACCGAGACCATAGCTCGACCAAAAGTGCCGATACCAATAGAATCAATGCAAAAATTCTGGCGGAAATTTTTAAATAAAATTGCTGTAAGACGCGGAAAGCCTAATCCGGCATCCGAAACAGCTCTTCGAGGTTTGCATGTTGGCGGTGGATCATTTTTTACGACAAAAAGAAAAATAATGATCGGTATCGGGGCAATAGCGATTATTTTGGTTATTATTGCTTTTTCTAGCTGGCGAAACAACAAGCGCATTGCGGCTGAACAGGTAGCTTGGGAACAAGACTTCGCCGAGGTGATTGATCTGCGTAATCGTGCTGAAAACGATTTGTTATACGCCAAAGATTCTCAAGCTCAAAGCAAAATAACTCAAGCTTTAGAAATTATTGCTTCTCTCGACATAGGCAATAACGACCGTAAAACCAGAGTCGATGCTCTGATTACTGATTTTGAACAATTAAAAAACCGCCTTAGAAAAGTGGTTGCGGTTACCGGAATTTCAGAACTTTATTCCCTGCCCGTAACCGCCCAAAATGGAATGTTAAGCGCTCCGATTTTAACGGAATCCAAAGCTTACACGGCTGATAATCAAAATCGCAAACTCATAATCATAGATTTAACTTCCAAAGAAAAGAAAGAAATTAATTTACCAGATCCTGCTGGGCGAATAGTCTCTGGAGCCGTCGGAGAAAAATCGGTTGTATTTTTTGATGATAAAGGTAAATTTTACTCGGTAAATATTGCTGATAACTCTTTTACTCCCCTGAATTCATTTACGGGTTCAAGTTCCACCATTGATTTGATTTTATACAATAAAAGAGCATATATTTTGGATGCTGTAGCCGGACAAATACATCGTTTAAACGCTGTGAGCGCTGGATTTTCAGGAGTAACCGAATATTTAACGGAAAGTGATAGTTTGCTACAAAATGCGGTTAGTTTGGCTATAGATAGCAATGTATATGTCGCCAAAAGCGATGGAACGATTATTAAATACCTATCCGGACAAAGACAAGCTTTTGGCTTGGGCACAGTTGATCCGGCCATAAGAACACTTTCTGCAATTTGGACAGAAACAAACGATACACGACTATTGGTAACCGACCCTGGCGAAAAAAGATTGCTTGTTTTTGATAAAAACGGTTTACTGATAGCGCAATTAACTTCTGATGAATTTGGAATACTTCGCGATATAACATCGCATTTCGACGCAAAGCAAGCGCTTGTAATTAGCGATAATCGATTACTTCTTGTACCTCTGCCATGAGCTCTCTCAATTAAACTTAGCCTTTCAATTTAATGATTTAATCTTACTATTTATTTTTTAAATTATTAAAACATCCCGATATTAATCGGGATGTTTTTATGTTGTTCGAAATTTGTCTGTTTATTACAATTTTAGAAAAAGAATAGATTCCAAGCCTTGATGAATTACTTGATTTCACAAGTGCCACCAGCTTCTTCGATCTTTTTCTTGATCTCTTCAGCTTCAGCTTTTGGAACACTTTCTTTAATGGTTTTGGGAGCGCCATCCACCAAATCTTTAGCTTCTTTCAAACCAAGACCGGTGACTTCACGAACAATTTTAATGATACCAATTTTATTTCCTCCGGCAGAGGTTAAGTTAACGTTGAAATCGGTTTTTTCTTCAGTAGCTTCGGCGCTCGTGACCTGACCACCAGCCATTACTACCGGAGCTGCAGCGCTAACACCAAATTTCTCTTCGAGAACTTTAACTAATTCTGATAAATCAAGAACGGAAAGTTTTTCAATTTGTTCGACAATGGTCTTGAATTTTTCAGGCACTTCGACAACTTTATTTTCTTCGGACATAATTATAATTTAGAATTAAGAATTAAAAATTAAGAATATTAAAATTGTTAAATCAATAACAAATTTTATTCTTTAGAAGATTCTTCGGTGGTATCCGAAGCTTCAGCATTCGAATTTTCTGCCACCGGAACTTCAAGAGGGGCCTCGACTACAGAAGCGGAAGATCCTTCAGACTCTTCTTTTTTAACGCGAATGGCATCCAAAGCGCGAACAAATCCGGAAATTGGGCCATTGATAACGTTTAAGAACATTCCGTATAGTTGAGTGCGTCCTGGGAGTTTGGAAAGTTTTACAACGTAATCCTGTGTAACCACAGCTCCATTGAATAATCCACCCTCCAAAGTGAGAGATGTATTTTTAGTCATCTCGCCTAATAATTTGGCGGGAGCGATTTCGTCATCCATGCCAAAGGCTATTCCAAGCATGCCCGGAAATTGTTTAGCATTGATGTCATAGCCAGCTTCTTTGGCGGCGCGATTGACGAGGGTTTTTTTAGCAACCACATAGGTTACATTGCCTTCATACATTTTATCGCGTAATTCATTGACTTGCGGAACAGTTAAACCTTGATAGTTAGCAAAGACGACAGAAGAACTGTCTTTGAATAACTTGGTCAAAACTTGTACCGCTTCTTCTTTTTGTTGACGTGTTTTTGGCATAATTTTCAGCTTCTAATTATTTAGCTTGAAAATAGAAAATAAGTTTTTATTATTTAATATTTCGACCTTTTTTAATTAATAGCTTTTACTTTTAGTTACTAATCACCAGATACTTAAATTCAAGGATTAGCGACTTGTAAGATGTATAAAGCTATTAAAGAAACCCACAGCATCCTGTGGGGCAAAAAATCGCCAAAA
>CAZLVV010000009.1:0-30868 GCA_964563385.1 uncultured Gammaproteobacteria bacterium | reverse complement strand
AATCGCGATAGTCAGTTAAAAAGAGTCACCCTTGAAGGTTAACTGTACAGAGTAAAAACATCAATTAAAACTTACAAAAAAGCTCAATATTAAGCAATATTCCATCTCTTCAACGATTATTTTTCATTTATAATCTATAATCTTTCAATTAAAGCTATCCATGATAAATAATCGTAAAAATCATAAAATCTGTAATTCAAAAAATCCCGAAAGGGATTTTTATGGTAGCGGGGGTGGGGATCGAACCCACGACCTCGGGCTTATGAGTCCCACGCTCTAACCAACTGAGCTACCCCGCCATATTTTTCAAATATTCAACATTAATTACTTTCAATAAATATTGAATTTATGACACTTTGAGGATGATAACCAATTATGTATTTTTTGGCAAGTCCGTATTTGCTATAATAATTCTATGAAAAATTGGCTTGTCTATATCTTACTTTGTGCCGATAGTTCTTTATATACTGGTATTACAACAAATCTTAATCAACGTCTTAAAGCACATTTGGCTGGTAAAGCTTCCAAATACACGCGCTCTCGTCTCCCCGTAAAAATTATTTGGACAGAAAGCAATCATACGGAGTCATCAGCTAAAAAACGAGAAGCAACAATCAAAAAATTATCACGCCACGAAAAACAAAAAATCATCGTTGGTCAAAAATTTACATCTAGCAATTAATAATTAATAGCTAACAGTTTAATAACTATTTCCGCAGTTTTCTTCCAGCTAAATTGTTGAGCGCGTTGCAAACCCAATTCTGAACGCAAAGCACAAGCGCTTTTATCTTTCATGCAAGTTAAAAACGCAGTTGCCCAAGCATCTTCATCAAGCGCATCAATAATCATTCCCGCTTCGCCAACCACTTCAGGCAACGCTCCCCTATTGCTAACAGCTACAGGCGTACCAGCTTGCATTGCCTCAAGAGCCACCAAACCAAAACCTTCATCCAAAGATGGTACGGCTACCATATCAGCCCCCAATAGCAATATTCTCTTTTGCTCATCCGTAACATTTCTATAACGATAAAAAAACTGACTTTCTGTTGCTGTCAAATTTTTAATTTCTTTTTCCACATCATCAAACTTCCAGCCATTTACTCCAGCCATTACCAAATTCGGAACTTGAGATGATTTTTGCAAAGCTCGTTTCCATGCTCTGATAATCAGAGCAAAATTTTTTCTAGGTTCTATAGTCCCCAAACATAAAATAAACCCTCTTCCTAAATTCAGTTCTTGCCGGCAAAACTCTTTCGCTTCCACTTTAATTTTACTAATTGACAAATTATTGGTAATCAAAATTTGATTATTATCTATTTTAGATGAATTTATTAGCAACTTATCGGATATTGAATCTTGATAATTAGTTATTTTAATTTTATTTATCAAAGAATCTCCTCCTTCATAAGTTACTATAATCTTTTGTGGATCAATTTTTAATAACTTAACAATTTGCGACTTTGTATATTCTGAAACCGCAAAAATAACTGGTGCTCGTTTTAATCCTTTTTTAAAAAGATAAGTAGTAATTAGTCTTTGCCACCAAGGTTGATTAAACCATTCCGGATGTTCAAAAATAATTAAATCATGCACCCAAGGAACCGCTGGTATATTTAAAGCCGGCGCTATCGATCCTCCGGGCACAAACAACAAATCACAAGGATTTTCCTTAAGCGTCCTTCGCAAAGATCCACCTGTTGCATCTTTTAACCTAACTATATCGCCCACTTGCCAATCAACTTCTTTTGGTATGTAAAATCTCAATTTAACTTTCAATGCCAATTCTTCACAAAGCGCTCTCGAAGCATGTGCCACCCCAGCGCCCGCTAATCCATTTTGTGGCAAGCATCTTAAATCCACTCCTATAATTTTATCGCCAATCATACGCGTCAAAAGCCCAAGTCGTTATCGCTTTAACATCTCTGTAACGCGCAAAATGATTATCGCTTCCTAATAAAACCACAACAACTTCATCACCATACTCATTCCTAGTAACTTGAGCCAGATTATAACCAGTGATCGGCAAAGAACCAGTTTTAGCCCCAATAATTTTATAAGGCGATTTATTTAGGTAAGAATATATTAATAAGTTCGTAGGTTCAATTACATAATCTTTTCCTTGTTTGGTTCTTACAGTTAACGAAGTCTCTTGCATCACTTCTCTAATTTCAGGTTTACGAATAGCCGTAGTTAACAATGCTGCCACGTCTGCGGCATTGCCTTTATTCCCATAATCCAAACCCGAAGGGTCAGCAAATTGCAATGAATTCAAATTCAATTCAACGGCCTTAGCATTCATTTTTTCCACAAATTCCGCTCTAGATAAACCCGTGCCTCGCGCTAAAATATTTGCAGCTTCATTAATAGATCCTACAAGCAATGCTTTAAACAAATCTTTACGCGTTATTACATCGCCTATTTTAAAAGTAGCTTTACTTTCGCGCGGAAAATCTTCATTTAAAAAAACCAACTCTCCTTCAAGACCAGAATCACTTTCCAAAACGATCAAAGCTGTCATTAATTTTGTCAAACTAGCAATAGAATGAACATCATGCGGTTTATATGAAAATAAAACTCCGGAACTCTTAACATCAGCCACGAATACACTTTTTCCGGTATGCACAATTCCCAAGTCTTTAAAATCCTTTTTTTTAGGAGGTAACACAATCATTGAATCATTTTTTTGTTGATTAATTTGCGCCAATCTCGGTTCAATTGGAGTGTTCAAACCATACATCCAAGCGGGATGTATCGAATTCTCTAAAATTGGCGTCATGGATAACGAGGCTAATAAAGCAAACAAACTTCCCAACATAAAATAATATTTTTTATAATAATTCTTTTAGTAAATATTCCTATTAAAATTTTACAATCATCTCTGATCACACGTTAATCCTCCCATCTTCCAATTCTTTTTCCTGTTTCGTTTCATTCGGTTCTTTCAGTTGCTCTAGCATATCTGATATTGCCGCATGACCCCTCAATTCCTGATATTCTGGCAAATCTTCTATTGATTTTAAACCCAAATGATTTAAGAATTCAAAAGTTACAGCATAAGTCGCTTGCCCCAAACGCATATCTTCTTTTTGCTCCACCAATCCACGAATCATCAAATTTCTCAATATCATGGAAGATTGCACTCCACGTATTTGCTCCAATTCTGGTCTGGTCATAGGCCCTCTGTAAGCCAATATGGTTAAAGCCTCCAAAGCCGCGCGAGTCAATTCTCCTTGCTCTTCATCTTTTACTACTTTGGATACAAATTCCGCAACTTCAGGATCCGAAACCAAACTCACTTCTTTTTCATAACGCTGTAAAATAATACCTCTTCCGGATAAATTTTCTTGTAAGGAATTCAAAGCCATCTCCACGTCTTCCACACTTTTACCAGTCAATTCGGCAAGTTTACGTTCACTAAGAGGTTTCCCACAAGCAAACAATATTGCTTCAATTATTTTTTCTAATTGCATATATAGATTATATTTTTATTAAATATCCGTATATTCAGCCAAAGGGTCTCGTTCTGGCGCGTTAGGATGAATACTGATGTTAATATCATTAAAAACCGATTGTTGTTCAACTTGAATAAACCTTTGTTTGATTAATTCTAATAATGCCAAAAATCCTACAATGGCTTCTTGTTTGTGCTTAGCCCCTTGAATGAATTGTTTAAACGATATTTTCGCATGCTTGCTAATTCGTCCATATAAATCTTTTATTTTTTCCTGAATAGAAACCGTTCTTTCCACGGCCACTTTTGGCAATCTAATAATAGGTTCAATACGTGAAATAACTCGACGCATAATTTCCAACATCACTGTAACGTTCACGCCTTTTGGCGGAGAAAATGCTATTTGTCTTTGTTTCATGATTATCATTTTTCTTGGATAAGAACGATGCGAAGTATTCCATATATCATTTAAAGCCCGCGCCGCTTCCACAAACATCTGATATTGTCTTAATTGCGATTTCAAATCTAATCCTTCCTCCATTTCCTGATCCTCAAAATCCGGCATTAACAATTTTGATTTTAAATAAACCAACTTAGAAGCCACAACCAAAAAATCCGCCATCTCTTCGGGCGGAACTGTTTGTTCCTCCATGTATTTGATAAATTGATCAGCAATCCCGGCCAGTGAAATATTAGATATCTCCAGCTCATTTTGTTCCACAAGCTGAAGAAGAAGATCCAAAGGACCTTCAAAATGTTCAATATTCACTGTATAACCCATAAACGCAATAATACAAGGAAAGCCTTTTTTTGGCTAGTTCTTGACATTTTTGACAAACTTTGTTTAATTATAACCCAACATGGGAGGTTTCCATGACTCTACTAAGTGATGAAAAAGTCTGGCATCTTTTACGACTTAATGCTCAAAATGTTGGTTGGTCAACCATCATTCAGACCGAAGTATTAGAACATTTTTTTGCCATTATGGATAAAAATGACGCATCAGTTTATAAAACTTTGCATCTTTTTTACGAAAAAATTGCCACTCCCGAAGAGCGTAAACAAATGCTTATGGGAGGATATCAACCTAAATGCTAGCAATTTTCTCGCTCTCAAATACTGAGGGCTTTTCTATTTCATCAATACTAGCTATTCCTAACCAGTAACTTATAATTAATAGTTAGCGACTAGTAGATAAATCAACCCCAATTGCTTGCCTAATATTTGTATATCCGTCTTGCTTCAATTTTATCGCTAATTCTTTCATTATTTTATTCGGCCAAAATGGACCATGATAAATCAAACCTGTTACAACTTGAACAGCCGAAGCTCCTAATTTTATTTTTTGATACACATCCTCAGCAGTATTAATTCCTCCAACTCCAATAAATTCAAAACGCGGTCTCCCTTTTTTTGCCATAAACGCCAAAGCTTCATTTGCTTTAATTTTTAAGCCAGGCCCCGAAACACCACCTTTTAAATCATTTTGTAATCTTGGCGAAGTTAATCCTTCTCTGCCATGCATCAAATTACACATAATAAATCCTCTAGCCCAAGTATATTGTTCCGTATCATGCAAAATTTCCAACATTCTTTGTTCTGTTAATTCTGGTCCGAGCTTAAAAAACACAGGCTTAAAAGGATTTAATTCATGTAATCTTCGCAACAGCTCACGATATAAATCCGCATCTTGACAATATTGACAACTATCTCCAACATTCGGACAAGAAACATTAACCGTCACATAATCACCATATAGTTGCAGTTTTTGAAAAGCTGATAACAAGTCTTCCAACCCAGCTACGCCCGACAAATCAGGTATATTTGATTTAGCTACCGAAATTCCAACTGGTATTGTCCACTTTTCTGACTCATTAGCAAATCTTTTACGTACCGAATCCGCGCCACTACTAACTAAACCGTAATTCACAACCAAAGCTCCATCTTCAGGTAAGCGCCATAATCTCGGTTTTGGATTTCCAGAACTCATTTGACCCGTAATTGTTCCGGCTTCAACATATGAAAAACCAACCTCACCCAAAATATTTATTATATTCCCTTCTTTATCAAACCCTGCCCCCACACCAAGTGGATGGATCAACTGTATTCCCGCAATTTCTGTCGCCAATATCGAATCATGAACTGGTTTACATACAATTCTTACAATCCAACGCGTCAATTTATTACTCCCTAATAATCTACCGATTCTATTAAAAAAATGATGCATCTTTTCAGGATCAAACAAAAACAAAATTGGCTTTAAAATTTTCTCATACATAAACTCTGCTTGTTTTTATTTAAATAAAATTAAAGTTCGTCTAGTCCAAATTTTATTTTATTAAGAACAAATTAAATTTTTCTTGATTTAGTTTAAACTCCTAATTTTGATAAAACTTATTTTATTATTTATTAATAACATTAATATTTGCTTCTATAATCTGTTCAACTGGTAATTCGGATGGCGCGCCCATTAAAAGATCTCTCGCATCGCCAGTTTTCGGAAAAGCTATCACCTCTCTAATAGATGGTTCATTGCATAAAATCATAACCAAACGATCTATGCCCGGAGCCGAACCGCCATGTGGGGGCGCTCCAAATTTAAAAGCTTCGAGCATGTGACCAAATTTAGCCTGCACTTCTTGATCAGACAAACCTAAAACTTTAAAAATCTTAGCCTGAATTTCCGGTTTATGTATACGAATCGATCCTGACGACAATTCATAACCATTCAAAACCAAATCCCATGTATCAGCTCGTACTTTAAGCGGTTCTGATTCTAATAAATCCTCATCTTCCGGATTTATCATACAAAATGGATGATGCGCGGTTGTCATTTTACCCTGATTATTCAATTCAAACATTGGAAAATCAATTATCCAAACAAAAGCCAATTCATTTGGATCATTTTTATCTTCACGTAAATCCGGTTTATCAGTCCCATATTTTTCCATAGCTTCTGCGTATGTAATCCTCTGAAAAGGTATGGATGATATTTTTTTATCTGGCACAACTTCTTTTACCATTTGAATCATCATGTTTTCCAAAACATTTAATATATCTTCACGTTCCACAAAAGACATTTCCAAATCAAGTTGGGTAAATTCCGGCTGTCTATCACCGCGCGCGTCCTCATCTCTGTAACATCTAGCAATTTGATAATATTTTTCAACTCCGGCCACCATTAATAATTGTTTAAATTGTTGAGGTGATTGTGGTAAAACATAAAATTTACCCGAGTGTTGACGCGAAGGCACTAAAAATTCTCTGGCTCCTTCGGGAGTGCCTTTAACCAATGTTGGTGTTTCAATCTCCATAAAACCTTGCGCATCAAGATAATGACGAAAACTAGAAATCACTTGCGCTCTAATTTTAAGATTTTTATTCATTCTTTCTGTACGCAAATCCAAATATCTATATTTCAATCTCAATTCCTCGCTAACTCTCGAAGTATTGCTGTCAACTTCAAATGGTGGCGTTTCCGCATGATTATAAAGCTCTATATCTTTAGCTAACACTTCAACTTCTCCGGTTGCCATATTTGGGTTAATTTGTTTCTCTCCACGTTTATTAACAATACCCGTAATCGACAAACAATCCTCTGCGCGTAAACTCTCCATAACTTCTTTGCCTTGATCAGATAATTCATTCGGTATCAAAACAACCTGCACAATTCCAGTTCTATCTCGCATATCCAAAAAAATTATCTTCCCCATATCTCGACGCGCATTAATCCATCCTTTTATAACCACTTCTTCGCCGATTTTTTGCGAAGTTTCGACATTCATGATTCTTTGCATATAAAAATCAGATTACATAAAAAACCTTGCTTTGGCAAGATTTTTATCTTCAAATACGCTTATACAATTTAATCCTAAATATCGCTTCTTTCCGGTGGCTGAATCAAGCCAGGGTTATCTGTTATATGAACACAAACACCCTCATTTAATTCAATATTAATTATTTGACATGTGTTTCCAGGCATACAAGGCAGACGCAACTCTCCTCCACAAATAGCTCCGGGCATGCCCAAACCGGCTTCAGGATCATAAACCGGAGTTTCATTCATTTTATTATCAACTTTAAAAAAAAATGTGTAAGTTAAAAAACCAAAAAGAAACATTACTATTAAAATTATTAATACAAACATCATTTTACTATTTTCATGATCATTCATATGATTTTAGTTTACACTATTCGTGCAATCACCGTCCACTTCAAAGCTTTCCAAAATAAAATAATAAAAACCTTCCTCGTCAAACAATTTATATAATTAAGTTCTTATAAAGCCAATCCATCTTTAATGAATTTATAGTAATTGATGACGATGATTAGTAGTCTCGGTAGAATATATTAAAAACCCTCTCTTTCGAGAGGTTTAGCCTTAACAGAACCGACGTCCTTGCAAACCAATACGTCTATTGCGGTAAATTTCTTTTTCACCGCGTATACGCCGACGTCGTTTCTTATTATATTCGCTTGGAGTTACGACAGCAAAAATCTTGCAAGGGTTTAAATTTTCATCCAAATCCGCAATAATCACAACCATTTCTGATCGCCAAAGTTTAGTCTGTGATTTAATGGCGCTCCTGCCTTTAGGCAGTTCGTCGCGTAAAACCTTACCCTCTATAGCCATTCTAACTATATCTTTTTCTATTTCATGCATAATCTGCAAACTTTGTCTGTCTAACCATTCAGTCCATAGCAACGCACGCACTTTCATGCTCTGATTTTGAATGTTATTTATTTTTTCTTGCAATTCTTGATTTTGCTTTGGAAAAAACTTTTTCGCAACACGCCTCTTTTTGGCTTTCAGCCAAAAACGTCTCATTTCCTTTTGCAAACCCTCTTTTTTTTGTTCAAGGTTTTGCATTTTACGCATCAATTCCATAAGCAAGTTCAAATTCAATTGCGTATGCCTATCTGATATTTCTTTTTCTAAAGTAGCTCTGCGCTTAAGAAAAACCTTAAGTGGCCACTTCTTACGAAAAGCCCTGTCTTCAAGTTGTCTCAATTCGGATTTTGGATCCTCAATATGCAATCTAGCCTTTTCCAATCTTTCCATTAAACAATGATACACTAGTTCATAAACCGGATCATTATACCATCCATATGCCCCGACCTGAATTTTGGCATAATGATAAGATACCTTTCTAAAATCTTTAATCAAACCCATCATTTGAGGTCGAGGCTTCATAATAGCAATATAATGAGCCGCATTTTGTACCCAATCCTGTTCTGGAAGTATAAATTCAAACTTTTGTTGTTCCGCATTAAAACACTTCATGATGGGTCGAGGTATCAAATTTGATCTTGCTTCAGCTCGACAAAAAATATCTTTACCCTCCTTGGCCTTAATTTGTCTTTTGATTGTTTGATAATTAGCACGAAAAATTAGCCTTGGCATCGTTTTTCCTTTTTGTGTTGACCAAATCGTAACCATCTGTCAAAGAGCGTTACAAGTTAATCAATTTTAAACTTTTTTGTCAATTTTATGTTTACACTTATTCGCTATTGACAAAAATTATTTTTCTTGCTATTTATTGCCTAGGCATTATGCCGTCATAACAGGGTAATTAACCCCCCAATAAAGGAGCATATCGTGAAAATTTCATTAACTCTAGGGCATTGTTTACAACAACAAGTGCGTCTCACTCATGCTCAATCTCAAGCTGTTAACATAGCGCAACTCCAACGACATCGTAATCTCGTCGAAGCATATCGTGGTTATAAATTCAGTCCTAGGGCTACTTGTCCAAATTGCTATCATGTACTTACAGATTATGAAATCATGAAAGGATTCAGAGATGATCCGCATGATTTCACAACAAGATGCCCTAAATGCAATCACAGATTTTGTCCACGTCTTTATTGCTCGACAAACGAATCATCTTTTGAATTAGCGTTCTTTTGCCCAGTACAAACGTTAGATCAAATAAAAAATCTTGTGGACGTTCCACTTGACACTTTCCAAACCAAACATGCCTCTATTTACAATTCTGCTGTCGCGCATTTCGGAGGTCTCAAACAGGCATTCAAAAAACTCGGCTTAACCTACACTTACGAAGCTGATCTTGACTGGAGAAAACATGTCAAGCCGTTTCTCGGGAAAATGGCCGATACCGTAATCGCAGAGCTGGTCGGCGCTCATCCCTCCTCAATACGTAGGTTCCGCAAAAAACTTGGCATCAAAGCTTATAATAGGCGAAAAGAGGCCGAAAGCCTATCATAAATCTCATTCTCTCGCAAAACAAAACGCGTCATTCACTCACACTATCACCGTGTGAGCTTTTTATTTTTATATTTTTCCCTTAAATAAATAAACAACAAGTATTTTATAAATCCATAAAAAACAGCTAAATAATTCCAATTTTTTAATCTGTTTACAATTCTTATGGCCCCAACCTATTTATCAATCTTGGAAATGGAATTGTTTCACGCACATGATGCAGACCGCAAATCCATGCCACTAATCGCTCTAATCCATAACCAAATCCACTATGCGGAACCGATCCATATTTACGCAAATCCAAATACCACTTAAACGCATCTTCCGGCAAATTGTGTTCACGAATTCTCTTTAATAATTCTTCATAATCATCCTCGCGCTGAGATCCGCCGATTATCTCGCCATAACCTTCAGGCGCCAACAAATCCGCATTTAAAACACGTGATGAATCTTTTGGATCTCTTTTCATATAAAAAGCCTTAACAACAGTAGGATATTTCTCGATAAAAATAGGTTTTTCATACATCTTAGTTAAAGTAGTTTCATCATCAGCTCCCAAATCATCCATATCTCCTATATCCGAGCCATGCTCGCGTAAAATATCAATCGCTTCAGCATGCGTCATTCTAATAAATGGAGTTTGAATTTTTTTCAGTGGTTCAATATCTCGCTCAAGAATCTTCAATTCCGTAGCGCGATTTTCAAGTACTCTTTTTACAATATAAGATATTAACTCTTCTTGTATTTTTAAATTTTCCTCATGTTCAACAAAAGCCATTTCCGCATCCATCATCCAAAATTCGGTAAGATGACGTCTTGTTTTAGATTTTTCTGCTCGAAATACTGGCCCAAAATCATAAACCCTACCAAACGATGCAATCGCAGCTTCAAGGTATAATTGACCAGATTGAGAAAGATACGCTTTACGCTCATCAAAATAATCAATTTCAAATAACTCCGTTGTTCCTTCGCAAGCATTCGGTGTTAAAATCGGAGAATCAAATTTTATAAAATTATTTTGATGAAACCAATCATAAGTCGCGCTAATAATCTCATCACGCACTCGTTGAATTGCCCATTGCGAAGGAGCTCGCAACCAAAGATGACGATGATCTAATAAAAAATCAGGCCCATGTTCTTTTTTTCCAATTGGATATTCTTCAGATTTTTGTATCAATTCAAGCTTGCTTATTTGCAACTCATAAATACCCTCTTGTTTAGGATGTTTGGTAACCTCACCTGTCACAACAAACGAAGATTCTAACGTTGCTTCGGATGCAATTCTCCAACTCTCTTCATCCAATGCCGATTGCACTGCTACCGCTTGCACAAATCCAGAGCCATCACGAATCTGTAAAAAAGCGATCTTCCCACTCGAACGCACATTATACGCCCAACCTTTAATTGTAACTTGTTCACCAACTTTAGATGAAAACTCACTAATCATTATTTGCATAAATCATTAACTAAAAATCGTTTAACTTTTTACTACCGAAAACTTACCACGTAGTTTACGGTTTAAAAACACTTTACATTCATTGTGTTTAGGATCAGTTTGATTAAAATACAAAGCAATTTCCATAAAATAGCCATTGGAATCAATGGCAAGTGTCTGCTCTGATGTTATAAATTCATCTACATCATATCGAACTTTCCCTGACTCTTCAAAAAACTTATCAAAGTTATAATTACCAAAAACCGCTTGGTCATAAAAAAATTCAACTGGCGTACGACGATATTTTTGATTAATCTTTAAATTGATTAGTGATTCCTTCATTTTCTTAGGATTTATTTCTTTCAAAAATGCAATTTCCTCAAGCCTTTCGTCAGAACAATCTGCCAGCTCTTTATCATCAGCCCACGACGCAACTCTATTACGAAGTTCTATCGTAGAATCCAACAATGAAGCTTCATCATTTTTTATCGATTGTTCAATTATCACCCAACCTGTCCGTGGTGTATCAAAATTCAACGCTTGACGAAGAGGCTCATCAAATTCTTCCTCGCTTATCAAAAAAGATCTAGATACAGGATTCCTTGATCGTGGTCTATAAACCATTAGCTCATAATCAAATCTATGCTGATTATAACGACCATCTTGTAATTGCTGAAGTCGACTCATGTATTCTAAGGTTAAATCATCATAACCTCCTTCAGCATTCTTAACTTTGTCTATACGTAGAAGGAGCCTACCACCACGTTCCCTGGCACGCTTTAAATCAGCTAAAGTAAACGGAATTGGAGGAACTTCTAAATCATCTATGTGTGTTTTAAATTTTTGTGCAATTTCATCAGGACCTATCACGTTGAATCTCATAATCTCCTTTGCTTTTTCAATACTAACCGGCTCCACCAATTCCACAATCCATTCTGGTAAATAAATCTTCCCGGTTTGAATTTTCGTTCGAGTTTCGATCGTAGCGTAATATGCTTCACGTTTTAATGGTTGCAATTGTGCAACCAAATTTTGCTCTTCAATCTTAAGATACCGCAAACGCTTAATCATGTCTGCTAAAACAGGAACAAGGCCTAAGATCTGTTCATGTGAAACAGGTGTAGTTTTGAAATCTTTAGAAAACCCAGTCAGTTTTTTTAATGTATCAAGCATTGCCATCTCTTCCTTTTTATCTTTTTCACCATTCAATGCAATCGCTTTACTCATAATAACAACCTCTTCTTCTAAAGTTGAAATCTCTTTTCCTATTAAACTAAGCCGTTCTAAAGCGTTAGCCTCATTTTCTGATGAAAAATATGGAGCATCAACCTGAATCTCGTTAGGATTATTTATTTCCAATCCCTGTTTTATTGGCTTAATTGGTATCCATTCTGTCATATTTTTGCGATTATAAAGCCATTTTTACCCAAAAACCAACTTCCGTCAAATGTATGTACGCGCCCACCATATATGGTACCCTTTGTATTTACATGTTCTTCTATTGCTAGAAGAGTGCAAAATATATCTAAACATGTACATACGCTAATTTATAAAAAAGCCTCCAAAAAGCGCTTTGGAGGATTTAGTTTAATTTGTTATCAACGGATAGTGTGAGATACATACTAATAAAAACCTATTCCAGCTCTTAAATTAGGATATTTTTTCAAAAGTTTTTGTTTTTCTTCGTATGGCATTTTGTAAAGATGGACATAAGTTGAAGCATCCAAGTTAGTTAAATCGAGACCTTCAGCTGAAGTAAGGCCATCGAGGGAGAGGCATTCAATTTCATCTGGCAGTTCAAGGCCTTCTGCCGAAGTGAGGCCATCGAGGTAGAGACTCCCTAGCACATATTTAATACTTTCAGGGAAGTCCGGTTCTGTCATTGAATTCAACTCCAAATCAGTATTACAAATAACTGAACCGTCGTCATTGAATTCAAAATTTTCTTCTACCCAATCCTCATCACCTAAATTGTATTTTTCTGCCCAAGTAGTAATTTGTTGTAAAAGATCGCGACGTTTTTCTTCGTTCATTGTCTCCTCCACTTACTGGTTGAAATGTTTGGATTTTGTTTTACCTTGATTCTCTGATACGGCTTTAAATCTTTTTATACCTCCTGATGGTAAAAAACTAGACTAACTAGTCAAGGAAGCAAAATTTAATTTTTTGTTTTAGGAATAATAAAAGGATTATTATTTATATTTTTTTGAAATTTAATATGGCTTATCAACAATTTTGATATTTGTCAATATCTAAAAACATATCCATTTTTGCGCTCTTTGTATTTGCAAGTTCTTCTATGATTAGAAGAATGCAATAAACATAAGTTATACATGCTTATAATGACAGATTTGTAACTATCGCTTTCGATATTGCTTCAGCAACTTCTTGAGGCGTCCCTTTTGAACAAACCTTCACGTCCCCCATTTCCCGATACTTATTAAAACGTGCTACAAACTTTTTTCTCTCCTTGTTTTCATTTAAATCAAATCCTCGACTCATCTGTCGCTTTACTACAATTTCCATAGATTCATCAAGATTTTCTGATGGCAGAAATAAAACACTAATACCTTCATTCTTAACCGATTCAATATGTTTTGCCGTCAAACAATCGAATCCTTCATGAACTAAAAAACCGGAAGATAATACAAAAATCACATTTTCATTTTCTAAATCAGCTAATAATTTAAAAAACAACTTTGAGTTATCATAACAATAACTCTCATAACCATAAGTATTTATAAAATCCGTGATATTGCCAACCATTTCAGAAAATTTAGTATCTAAATCAACAAACTTTAAACCTAATTTTTCTGCGACTATTCTACCCGCTGCTGTTTTACCAACTCCACCCGGACCGATTAAAAAAATCTTCATAAAGATAAAATTTTACCAATAGAAGTAAATCCATGTGGCTCCCTGTCCAATGGGGCATGTTTACAAATTTCGCGAGTCATTACAATCACCGTCTCTAAAAGATCAACTTGCGCTGTTATTCTCATAACATCATTAAACGAGGCTGAACGTAAAAATTGTATCAAATTCATAGCATACGCAGGAACCTTAATTAAAGTTTCACGAACAATCTGGCGACAATCCGAGCATATAAGCCCATTTCTATCCGGAGCATAAAAAATCTCCGTTGGACCACTAATCTGCCCACAATGCGCACAAGCCTTAAAATAAGATCCATAACCCAATAAATCCAATAAACGCAAGCTAGCTGTTGAAAACAATAGTTGAGCCCTTATCGATGAAATTTCGTCCTTAAATTGAGCCAAAACCAAACAAAATTCCTCCCAAAGTCTAAAAATCCTCTCATCCGCAACTCCGGGCTTTAATAGTTTCAAGCAAAGATCTGAAAAAGCCCCCGCAATTGCGTAAGCGCCAATAGTTGCAAATCGCTTATTTCCCTTACTTCGAATTGCTACTGCCAAATGATCATACGCTTTACCTTTAGCAATCATAACATCCGCAAAAGCAAAAGGTTCTAGTAACGCAGTTTGTTTAGCTTGCGTTTTCATAGCTCCTCTAGCAACTGCAACCATAAAACCATGTTCCAATCCATACAAAAAATATTGTCGATCCAATTCTCTCATCGGCATTTTTTTTAACACCATGACTTGATCACGTATGTAGCTCATCTTCAACAATTCAAATTATTTTATAATTGAATGATTTCTTGTTTTATCAAGATATCCCTGCAAAAGAATTGTAGCCGCTATCGCATCATCTTGAATTTTAGAATCCATTACTTTTAATGAATGCCTAGCCTCTGCAGTTGACATAATTTCATCAACCTCATCAACAGCTATATTAAACGAACGCAAATCCGAAATAAATACTCTCACAGCTTCAGCTTGCTTTGATTCTCGTGATAAATCTCGCGTATCATACGGAATACCAACAACAACCCGATCTACCCCCTCATTCTCCACTATAAGTTTAATTTGTTTAATCACATTTCCATGTCCAGAATTATTCAAAATCATCCACGGACTAGCTATCCGTGTTGTTGTATCTCCCAAAGCAATTCCAATCTTACTCTCTCCGTAGTCTATTCCTAAAACTCTCATAAACCCATGATCGCACATCGAGCATTAAACGTCCAATATAATAATCTTGTTATAATGCCACAAAATAATTTCAAATTTTATTATCTATTGTTTTATTTCTGGCCAAGGCGTAATTAACTCATAACCATCTTTGGTAACAGCAATAGTAACTTCCCAATGAGCCGTCAAAGATCCATCCATTGTTACAATAGTCCAACCATCATCTTTTTGTTTAACTCGCCAATCACCCAATGAAATCATTGGTTCTATGGCTATACACATACCAGTTTTAAGTTTTATTGGTGGCTGTCGCCTATCATGAAAATGTGGAATCTGAGGATCCTCATGTATTTCATATCCCACTCCGTGCCCTACCAAATCGCGAATAATACCAAATCCTTTAGGCTCCAAATAACCTTGAATAGCCTTTCCGATATCATGAACCCAAGATCCATCTTTAACAGTTTGAAGCGCTATTTCTAAAGATCTCCTTGTTTCTATAGATAATTCCCGCGCCATCTCCGACGTATTGCCAACTAAAATTGTGCACGCCATATCGGTTGCCATATTTTCATACCAAAGCCCTATATCTATCTTCACAACATCGCCATCTTTTATCACTCTATTCGGAATTGCTGGCGCATGCACCACTTCATCGTTAATTGAAATGCAAATCGCCGAAGGATAAGGAGGATCCGAACTATGGATTTGATAATGCAAAAACGAAGGCGAACCTCCTGCTTTGGTCATTTCTTCTTGAGCTAATTTATCCAAATCCTCAGTATTGGCTCCAGCTACACATTTTTTTGCTAACAACGACAAGATTCTCGACAAAATAATACCACCGGATTTCATCTTCTTTATATCTTCAACGCTTTTAATTTTAATCATACTTAAAATAAAACAATCACAATCACATATCAAAATTAAGTAATAAAGTTTATAAAGAACAAATTAAATGAATCTTGAAAAAAATTTAACTTTAATAAACTTTATCTTGATAATTACTAAATACAGCTTATTGCGAAAATCCCAATTTGGCAATCTTTTTCAAAATATCCTCAAAAACATAAGGAATCGGCTGTTCACCGTTAATTGGCAATAAAACACCTCGTTCTCTATAGTAACCAGCCAAAGGAGCTGTTAATAAATGATAAGCCTTTAATCTCTGCTTGATAATTGCAGTAGTATCATCAGCTCTTTGTACCAAATATTCCCCACACAAAGAGCATTTATCTTTAATAGCCGGTGGCGCATATTTACTATGATACACAGTTTTACATTTGGGACATTGTTTACGCATACTCAATCTTTTAATCACCTCATCATCAGGAATTTTAATTTGTATAGCCAAATTAATTTTTATTAAACGATCTAATTGAGATGCTTGTTCAACATTTCTTGGATAACCATCCAAGATAAATCCTTTAGTTAAATCAATTTTTTTCAACTGTTTGGCCATAACTGCATTAACCAAATCATCT
Organism: uncultured Gammaproteobacteria bacterium; assembly: GCA_964563385.1. Classification (GTDB taxonomy): domain Bacteria; phylum Patescibacteriota; class Patescibacteriia; order 2-12-FULL-60-25; family 2-12-FULL-60-25; genus MWCR01. The sequence goes on along the minus strand of CAZLVV010000009.1, from coordinate 14,217 downwards.
GGTGCTAACAAACCTTGCGCCACATAACTATTCACCAAATTACCTAAAGTTGTTTGCGCAACTATTTCCGTTCTAAACAAATCTCCAGCGCCTACCAATGGTAAGTTAAAACGCTCCGCCAAAAGCAAACCTTGAGTTCCTTTTCCTGAACCTTGAGGTCCGAATATTATAGCTTGTAATTTCTTACGTTTCATATTTTATCGACCAAAGATATAATGATAAAAACTAAAATCGCTGTTCCTAAAAATACATTGCTTCGTAACTCATAATTCTTAGTAAGTCCATAAGCGAGCCCAAATAGCATAACAAGAATACAAAAAAACAAAAAGGTCATTTCGCTATAATTCAATAATAATTGAAACGAGATTGAAGCGCTCATCATAAATGGTAATATACTCGCTATTTTACCCAAACCAGGATTCCAAACTCGTGCTCGAGAATTAATCCATCCCAAAAAATCAACTGGTAATAAAAAACCAGGAATTAATCCCAATCTTCTTGCATCATAGTACAACGTTGCCATTTTTATTTCTCTCATTCTAAAATAATCATAAAGCAAAACTCCCAATGTTAAAAAAATAATAATACTTGGTGTAAAATACCAAATTGTTAATAAACCGATTCCCGAACAACCAACAACATAAAACAAGTTCATTGAATAGGTCATCTGCCAAACAAAAGCCAAAATTGTTAAAATTGAAGCCAAAATTATCGCCAAACTTAATGGTAAAAATGATAAAAAATATATCCAAACACCCGCAAAGGCTATTAATATTAGCATCACTTCCCACCAAACTGTTGACGCTGTCTTACGAAACATCGATATAATCATAAGCATAAGTAACATCGTAACTAAAACTGTTTCAATCCAAAAAACTAATTCCGGAAAAATATACATTTTCTGCTTTAAAAAAATATGCGCTATAAAAACCAACACAAACATATGTATATAAATAATACCATATGAAATATGCCATTTGGGCTTTATATTTTTTTCAAGCATTTTCATATTAAGCCAAATTATTTTATCATAAATTATTTATTCAAAACAAAATCAGTTATTGATTTATCAATAACTGATTTATTGTTCAAACTAAAATATTGTAAACAAATAATTTTAATAAGCATCGTATTCTCTCATCGTAACTTGTGCTTCTATTTGTTTCACCGATTCAATAACCACTGATACAACAATGAGTAACGAAGTGCCTCCTATGGCCAAAGTTGCCGATCCGCCAGTTCCTCTCATTAAAATTGGCAAAACAGCAATCACTCCCAAAAACAAGGCACCAAACAAAGTTAAACGATTAATAACAACTTGCAAATATTCCGAGGTTGGTTTTCCTGGACGGATCCCAGGAATAAAACCTCCTTGTTTTTGTAAATTTTCAGCTATGCGATCCGGATGGAAAATGACTGAAGTATAAAAATATGTAAAAGCAAAAACCAAACCAAAATATAATAATCCATATATCCATTGTATTTGCATCGTGGCTAAAACCCATCTAGCCGCATTCGCTATCCATTCAGTTTGCGCGCTCACAAAAAATTGAGCAATCAAAGAAGGAAATAACATTAAAGAAATCGCAAAGATAATTGGGATAACTCCAGCCATAATCAACTTTAAAGGCAAGTGAGATGATACACCTCCCGAAAGAGCTCCAACACCTCTTACCTGTCTCGCATATTGAATAGGAATTTTTCTTTCAGCTTCATTTACAAATACAACGCCAACAATAGTTAAACCGGCTATCGCAATATACATCAAAACATAAATCCATTGCGATGAATCATATGAAACCAAAAATTGCGACGCTGATTGAGGCAAGCTGGCCAAAATACCAGCAAAAATCATAAGCGAAATTCCATTACCAACTTTTTTCTCTGAAATCATTTCTCCAATCCACATCAAAAATATAGTACCCGCGGTAACAGTGGCTATAAGCGCCACCAAATGAAAAATTGAAGTATTTGTTAATATTTGCCACTGCGATCGTTTAAGCAATGATATCAAAGCAAAAGATTGTAATATTGCCAATGGCACCGTAAGCCATCTTGTCCATTTTTGAATTCTTTTTTGACCCGATTCGCCTTCTTTTTGAATTGCTTCAATCTGCGGAACAATCATTGCTAGCAATTGAAAAATAATACTCGAAGTAATATAAGGAGCTATACCCAAGGCCACGACAGAAAAATTGCTAATCGTTCCTCCCGAAAATAAACTTAACATTCCCAAAACTTCATTTCTTTCAAAAAATTGTCTTAAAGCTATCAAGTCCACGCCAGGAAGCGGTATATGCGCCGTTATGCGAAACAACACCATCATTGCCAAAACAAATAATAATCCATTGCGCACTTCTTTTACTTTCCAAGATTTCAATAATTTATCCCACATAAAATTTTATACAATAAACATTAACACGCTTACATCAATACTTCCAGTAAATACATTTCATTTATTTTTTAATCTAATTCAATTTGATAAACTTAAATAATTTAAACGCTTATTTAACAGAAATACTACCTCCTGCTTTTTCAATTATTTCTTTTGCAGAAGCCGTCGTTTTAATTCCTTTTAAATGAAGCACTATTTTTAATTCTCCGCCGGCCACTATTTTTACAGCTTTGCAAGATTTAACAACAAGATTTTTTAATTTTAAAGCTTTCAAATCCACAACTTGATTAGGTGTAAATGCTTTAGCCAATTTCTCAGTTGTAACTGTTTGAACTTTTGGTTTTATAGATTGAAATCCACGATTTTTTGGAAATGCTAAAAACATGGCTCTCAAACCTTTAAGCTTCAATTTATTGCGTCCGCCAGAACGCGACCTCTGACCTTTTTGACCTTTTCCGGCTGTCGTTCCACGACCCGAAGCATTTCCTCTTCCGATTCGTTTAACCGTAGCTCTGGCTCCCCTAGATGGTTTTAAAGAATGTTTTCTAATCATATTTACTATTTATAATTTTTTTGCGCTTCTTCTTTTGCTGTTGCTTCTGACGATTCTTGATCTTTGTTAGTTGGTAAATTTTTTATACTCAATAAAGTCAAAGCATCAAACACAGCTTTTACATTGCTGATCTTATTGGTTGTTCCTAAAATTTTTGCCGTTACATTTGGAACTCCGGCCAATTCCAATACAGAACGCACAGGACCACCAGCTTTAACACCTGTTCCTTTAGGTGCTGGTTTCATAACCAACTGCGCTGCTCCATGTTTTATCCAAACTGGATGCGGAATCGTTTCATGTATAATAGGCACAGTTATCAACGATTTACGAGCTTTTGTCGTCGCCTTCGACATAGCCGCAGCCACATCCAAACCTTTAGCAACTCCAAAACCAACGCGTCCTTTATGATTGCCTATTACGGCCAATACTCTAAAACGCATACGCTTACCACCTTTTGTAACACGGGTAACACGCGAAACTTCTATATTCTTTTCTTCATAATCCGATTCTACCGGCACTTCGGTTTTATCTTTATGTGAACGTTTGCCTCCTCGACCTCGTCCTCCCGAACGGCTACCTTGTTTATCGCTTCGTTTTTTAAATTCACGGCCACTTTTACTCGAAGCTTCATCATTTGATTTGGCATCTTTGTTCACACTTAATGTTTCTGCGTTCTGCGATTGATCTCGCAAATCGTCTTTTTGCACTTCGTCTTGAGTCATAATTTAATAAATTTAAAATACAAGGCCTCCTTCACGCGCTCCCTCCGCTACAGCTTTAACACGTCCATGATAACGTTTATCTCGACGGTCAAAAACAACGCTAGTAATATTCATGGCTTTAGCTTTTTCAGCAATCAATTTGCCAATTTGAAAAGCGCGTTCTGTTTTTGTTGCTTTATCCAAGTTCAAATTTCTATCTGTCACTTGAATCAACGTTTTTCCAAATGAATCATCAATTAGTTGCGCGCTAATATATTTCAGCGATCGAAAAACAGCCAAACGAGGACGCTCGCTAGTACCGATTATTTTGGAACGAACACGCTTGATTCTGCGATTACGTTGTTCCATTTTTGCTTTCATTGTATTCATAATCTTATCTTATTTTGATGCTGTTTTACCGGCTTTGCGCCTGATAACTTCATTCGTATATTTGATACCTCTGCCTTTATATGGTTCTGGTGGCCTTATTTTTCTGATCTGTGCCGCAATTTCACCCACCAATTGTTTATCAATGCCGGTTATTGTTAGCACATTTTTTTCCACTGTTGCGGTTATACCTTCCGGTAGTTGAAAATCAACCGGATGAGAAAAACCAACTTCCATTTTAACTACATTGCCCGATACTTCTACTTTAAAACCAACTCCTATAAATTCCATCGATTTCGAATAAGCGTTTTGAACACCCGTAACCGCATTAGAAACCAATTGTCTAATCAAACCCCAAAGCGCGCGCTGTTTACCATCTTCACGATCATTTACATCAACCTGTATGGAGTTCGTTTCCGCATTTTTTTGTAATTTTACTCCTTTAGGAATTGAAACAATCAAAGTTCCTTTTGGGCCTTTTACAGTTATTTCTTCAGCAGTGATGTTTGCTTCAACACCCGCTGGAATGATTATTGGCATTTTACCGATACGAGACATATTTTTAATAAACTTCGCAAATAATTTCTCCGCCTAAATGACGTTTTCTTGCTTCTTTGTTTGTCATTATTCCAGCCGAAGTCGAAACAATAGCTATACCCATATCTGAAAGCACGCGAGGCAATTCATTATATTTACGGTAAACCCTTCTACCCGGTGTGGAAATGCGTTTAATTGAACGAATTTTTGATTTTCTTCCATCGTAAATCAAACCCATACTCAAAATAGCCTTGGGGCCGTTAGCTTCTACTTTTACATCGGAAACAAAACCTTCTTGTTGCAATATTTTTGCAATCGCAACTTTAACCTTGCTTGAAGGCGCTTTTATGGATTCATGACCAGCCATTTGCGCATTGCGCAAACGGGTCAAAAAGTCGGAAATAGGATCTGTTATCATACATTTTTTACCAGCTTGATTTTTTAACTCCGGGTAACTCCCCTTTTAAAGCTAATTCTCTAAAACAAATGCGACACAATCCAAAATCTCTAATATAACCGCGCTTGCGTCCGCAACGCCAGCATCTGTTTTGTTTTCGTGTCAAGTATTTAGGAGTACGCCGTGATTTGGCGATTTGATTCTCTGTTGCCATATATTATTTTTGAAATGGAAAGCCTAATGCTTTAAATAACGCTAAACCTCTTTCTTTAGTTTTTGCGTCAGTAGTTACCGTAACCTGTAAACCGCAAACTCTTTCAACTTCATCAGGACTAATTTCTGGAAATGGTAAATATTCTTTAAAACCAACAGCCAGATTACCAGTCTTATCAACAACTTTAGTAGAGATTCCTCGAAAATCGGTTACACGTGGAAAAGTAATATTTAAAAGCTTATCTAAAAATGACCACATTTTTTCACCTCTTAAAGTAACAAATTTTCCGACCACCATGCCTTCGCGTATTTTAAAACCAGATATTGATTTTTTAGCTTTAGCTTCAACCGGTTTCTGCCCCGTAATACGATTAAGTACTTGATCCACAGTTTCCAAAAACTTTGAATCTTTTTGCGAAGTGGGAATTCCAATAGAAACCGAAATTTTCTTCACCGTTGGCACGGCGTTAATATTAGAATCTCCAAGCTCTTTTTTAAGAGCTGGTGCAATTTCTTTTTTATAGCGTTCTATTAACTTCATAACTTTATTCTTGAGACCGTTTATTGTGTCTAATTTTTTTGCCAGTCGAATCCTGAAGCATTATATTAGATGCGTGTATCGGCATAAAAAATTCCACCACTTGTCCATGTTCTCCACTTTTTCTGGGTCGTAAATGGCGTTTGCATTTATTTACTCCTTCAACAACAACCCTATTAATAGCTGGAAAAGCTTGCAAAACTTTACCGTTTTTACCCTTATCTTTACCAGCGATAACGCTAACCAAGTCTCCTTTTTTGATTAAAAGCTTCGACATATTATTATAAAACTTCAGGCGCCAAAGAAATTATTTTCATATATCCTTGTCCGCGCAACTCGCGAGCAACCGGACCAAAAATACGAGTTCCTTTAGGCTCTTTATTTTTCTTATCAACAATAACCGCCGCATTATCATCAAATCTGATATACGTACCGTCCAAACGACGTGTTTCTTTTCGTGTTCTAACTATAACTGCGTGCACAATATCTGATTTTTTCACAGCTCCACGTGGCGCGGCTTCTTTTACAACGCAGGTAATCAAATCACCAACGCGCGCAGTGCGTTTCTTATAACCGCCAAGCACACGAATACACTGAAGCTTTTTAGCTCCAGAATTATCCGCCACTTGTAGCATTGTACGATGTTGAATCATAAAACTGATTTATTATTGAATTGCCTGCTTTATTGTTTTTGAATAAAGCCATTTTTTATCTTTTGCCAAAGGTCTAATTTCAACTATTTCTACCGTATCTCCCATCTTAGCCTTCCCATGTTCATCATGAGCTTTATATTTTTTTGAAATTGTATAAATCTTTCCGTATTTTGGATGTCTCACGGCGCGATCAACTCGAACCGTAATAGTTTTGATCATTTTATCCGAAGTAACTATGCCGATAAGCTTACGCTTTACGGAAGTCTTTTTATTTACTGTTATTTGCTCCATATTACGACTCTAATTTATTATTTTTATCCGATTCTGATATTTCCATTTGTTTATGAATAGTAAGCATTCTAGCCAAATCTTTGCGTGCGTGCAACAAATCGCGCACTTTTGCATGTTGTCTAGTGGTTATAGTAAAACGCAAGTCCCTTATTTTACCCCTTAACATTGCAATTTGAGCCATTAACTCTCCTTTGCTTAATTGTTTTATATCCTTGGCTTTCATATTTAAAATTCTTTAGTAAGATAAGACGTTTTACATGGCAATTTATAAGATGCGTCTTTTAATGCTTGCTTAGCTTTGTCCTCTGGAATTCCATCCATTTCAAATAAAATAGTTCCCGCTCTTACAACAGCCACATAATGATCAACTGCTCCTTTTCCTCCTCCCATACGAACTTCATTACCTTTTTTAGTTATGGGTTTATCCGGAAACACTCTAATCCAAATCTTACCTCCTCGACGCGTATATCTGGTCAAAACACGTCTACAAGCTTCAATTTGTCTTGAAGTTAACCAAGTGGCAGTAGTCGCTTTTAAGCCAAAAGGACCAAAAGCCAAACCAATCTTATCAGTAGCTTTGCGTATATTTCTACCTCGTCCTTTATGACTTTTTCTATATTTTACTTTTCGTGGAATTAACATAATATATTATCTTTAATTTGTCGGAGCTTCTTGTTTGCGCTCAAAACGCTCACCGCGAAAATTTGAATTCCTTGGCATGTTCGGTTGATATTTTTGCAATCTGTCTTTAGCAAATACATCTCCACGATAAATCCAAACTTTAACACCAATGGCTCCCATTTGAGTTTTAGCAAAATCATTAAAATAATCAATATCAGCGCGCAAATTAGACAAAGGAATTTTACCCCAAGATAACCACTCTCTTCTAGCAATTTCAGCTCCGTTCAAACGTCCCGATACGGCAATTTTTACTCCCAAAGCACCCGCTTTCTTAGTTCTTTCTATGGTTTGTTTCAACACTCTTCGAAAAGGCATACGTTTTTCCAAGTCCGCAATCACTTGTCCACAAACCACAGAAGCTTCCAAACCCGCTTTGGGGGTTTCTTGAACATTCAGTTGCAATTGAACTTTTTTTCCTCGATAAAATTCTTTCATGAATTTTTTCTTAAGATCTTCAATGCCCGTGCCTTGATGACCAATAACAACACCAGGCCTAGCCGTTGTCAAAGTTATCGTTAACGCGCCTCGAGATCTATCAATCAAGATATGAGCCAAACCCGCATCTTTAAGATTTTTTCTAAAGAAAGCGCGAATCTCATGATCTTGTTCGATTTGTGCACGATAAACATTTTTTCGAGCAAACCATTTTGATGGCCATGTTGTTGTTGTTCCGATACGAAACGCTTTTGGATTTACTTTATGTCCCATAGGATATTATTTGCTTGAAGTATCTTGATTTACAGATTCTTGCGCCGATTTTGTTATTGGCATAGTTTTTTTAGATTTTCTTGGCGTATAAACTTTTTTCTTTTTCTTTATAGGAATCGGTCCATCTGAAAGCTTTAAAGTTATATGGCTAGTCCTTTTACGTATAGCTCCAGCTCTTCCATAAGCTCTAGGTCTCCAACGTTTCAAAGTTTTTCCATCATTCACAGTAATATGAGAAACCCATAACGATTCTGCATCTAATTTGAAATTATGTTCCGCGTTAGCTTTTGCGGATCTTAACAATTTTAATACCGGCTCCGAAGCAGCTTTATTTAAAAATTGCAATTGCGTCTCCGCGTCATTTACGCGCATACGTCTAATCAAACCAGCCACAAGTCGTACTTTTCTTGGTGACATTCGTAAACTATTAAGTTTGGCGATTACTTCCATATATTTATAATTGATTAAGCTTTCTTGCCTTGTTCAAGGCTTTTTTGCATTTTTCCACCATGCCTTACAAATTTACGAGTTGGCGAAAATTCTCCAAGTTTATGGCCAACCATATTTTCTTGAACATATACAGGGATATGGCTTTTTCCGTTATGGACTCCAAATGTAAATCCAACCATTTCCGGCGTTATAGTGGATGCTCTAGACCATGTTTTTACCACGGTTTTATCTCCCACTTGCAATTTGGCTACTTTTTGCAACAACTTGGGACATGTAAAAGGCCCTTTTTTTAAACTTCTAGACATAAATTATTTCTTCTTTTTATTACGACGTCTCTTTAAAATTAAAGCATCCACAGCAACATTCTTACGTCTTGTTTTTACTCCAAGAGCTGGCTTACCCCAAGGAGTTTTGGGATGTTTCATGCCAATCGGACTTCTTCCTTCACCTCCGCCATGTGGATGATCCACTGGATTCATAACTTTTCCACGTACCGTTGGCTTAATTCCACGATGCCTAGTTCTTCCCGCTTTGCCCCAACGCACTAATCTATAATCTTGATTAGAAACCGTGCCAATTGTGGCCATGCATTTTTTATTCACATTGCGTATTTCTCCGGAAGGCATTTTTAAAGTAGCATATTTATTTTCAAGAGCCATCAATTGAACCGAAACTCCAGCTCCTCTAGCAATTTTAGCCCCTGTCAAAGGTTGTAATTCAACCGCATGCACAAATGCGCCCAAAGGAATCCTTTCCAACGGCAAACGATTTCCAATTTGAATTTCAACATCTCCTTTAATTGTAGAAACTATTTTATCTCCAACTTTCAAAGCATCCGGAGCGATTATATATCTTTTCTCACCATCTGCATATGCGAGCAAGGCAATACGCGCTCCGCGATTCGGATCATATTCAATAGTTTTTACAAGAGCTGCAATATCCAATTTATCTCTTAAATAATCAATGGTACGATACATCCTTTTATGACCTCCCCCGCGATGGCGAACCGTAATTTTACCCAAACTACGACCTGCTTGTTTTTTCAACGGTTTCAACAAAGATTTTTCTGGTATTGTGCTTGTTATATCATCAAAAGTTTGCACCGAAGAAATTCGGCGACCGCTAGATGTGGGTTTATATTTCTTGATCGGCATATTTTTTATACTCCTTCATAAAGATCTATTGTTTGACCTTTTTTAACAGACACGAAAGCTTTCTTCCATTGACTGCGACGACCTTTTTTATAACCACGATAAATCAGCTTGCCTTGTCCGCGAGTTGTGTTAACTTTTTCAACTTTTACACCATAAAGCTGTTCAACTGATTTTGCGATTGCAATTTTTTCAGCTTTCACCGGCACATTAAAAACGTACACATTACGCGATGCTAAATCTGCTACTTTCTCGCTTATTTTTGGTGAAAGCAATAATTTATATGAATTGCCTGCCTGACCCTTCATTGCTTTAATTGGCAAAACCTTATTCTCTTTTTTTACTGTTGTTTTTTGCTGTGATTCCGGAGTGATAATTTCATCAGTAATCGAAGTATTATCAGTTTTTACTGACTTTTTCGATTTTTTTGTTTCATCCGTAACTTTTTTTGCTTGATTGGATGTTTTTCGATTAAATAATCCCATAGGTTATTTATATAAAGATTCAAAAACGTCTACAGCTTCAGCTTCAAAAATTATCGTCGAATAATTAACCAATTCCGCGACATGTAAAGCATTTACCGTGGTCAATTTAACATTTGGCAAATTACGCGTCATTCTAAGTAATATTGGATCTGATTTTGCCAACACGATCATTACTCGTCTGCTAATAGGTAATTTTTTAAACCACTTTGCCGCTTCAGCTGTTTTTGGCTTTTCCACTGGAAAAGCATCTACCAAAAATAAATTTTCATTTTGTAAACGATCTGAAAGCAACATGAATAAAGCCAGTTTTTTTGCCTTACGATTGATTTTTACTGAAAAATTACGATTCCCACGCGGTCCAAACGTCACACCTCCACCTTTCCAAATTGGCGATCTTGTCGAACCATGTCTTGCGCGTCCAGTACCTTTTTGTTTCCAAGGTTTTTTACCTCCTCCGGATACTTCACCTCTGGTTTTTGTATTAGCCACCGAATTTCTAGCATTAGCTTCTTGAGCAATCACTATTTCATGCACCAAATTTGGTTTTACTTTTATGCCAAAATGCTTCTCCGGTAACTCAACCTGAGAAACAACTTCACCATTAACATTATATATTTTAACTTGAGGCATATTACGCTGTTTTGATTTTAATTATAGAATTTCTAGCGCCCGGAACCGCTCCTTTAATAGCCAAAATTCCTCCGTCTCTCACTTCAACGATTTGTAAATTTTTCACGGTAACTTGTTCATCACCCATATGCCCAGCCATTCGCTTGCCTTTGAAAACTTTTTGCACACCGCCAACTCCAATAGAACCCGGCATTCTTAATTGATCTTTATGTCCGTGTGAAGCCGGAGATCCGCCAAAACCATGTCTCTTTACAACTCCCTGAAAACCTTTACCTTTGGATGTGCCTGTAACATTAATAATCTCGCCAACTTCAAAAACCGATGATTCTATTACATCTCCACGCTTCAATTCCGTGGGCTCATCAATTCGAAATTCAGCCAAAAATTTTAATTTTGGTAATTCTTTAAGATGCCCCTCAAGTGGTTTATTTAAACGTTTAGCGTTTATAAAACCCAATTGTATCGCTTGATATCCGTCTTTGTTATTATCTTTTACTTGTGTAACAATACACGGCCCAGCTAAAACAAGAGTAACTGGAATTACTCGTCCGTTTTCGGCGTATACTTGCGACATTTCTAACTTTTTTGCGAGTATAAATTTCATATTATTTTCGTCTTATGATTGACGTTCTGGCACATTTGATTGGTCCAAACAAGCATAGGACATCAAATGTTGTTATAACATAAAAGCCAGAAACAATTTGTCGTATATCTTAATCTAAAGATGACATTTCCACGAAGGAAGTTTACAACAACTTGTTTCTGACCTCTGTGCGATTTATTAAGTTTCAGAGGAATATTTTTAACTTTAACAATAATCTTGAAATAGATTAATTTTATTCACTCAATTATTGATTCGCAACAGGGAGGTTATGTTTATGAATATTACGATCGCATCGCATATCCGCCTTTTATTTCATATTGCATGAATAACTTGGCAAACAACTTACTCCTTGGGAATTTAATTGAGGGTGCGTTTTTTATGACATTTTTATTTCCACATCCACACCAGATGGCAAATTCAATGATGTTAAAGCATCAATTGTTTTTGCGCTAGCTTCAATTATATCCACTATTCGCTTATGAATACGCATTTCAAATTGCTCACGCGCATTTTTATGCACAAACGTGGAACGATTAACTGTCCATTTGCGTTTTTCTGTCGGCAAAGGGACGGGACCAATCACCTGCGCTCCTGTTCGCAAGGCAGTCTCGATAATGGTATGGGTAGCTTGATCGATAATTTTATGATCGTAAGCGCGAATCTTAATACGAATTCGTGTTCCGACTTCCTTGGCTACCTTATTAGAAGTTGCTGCTTGTGCCATGATTGTTCCCGTCCCTCCGACAATTTGCAAATCGATTTAAGATTTCACAAACGTCGAAAAGGACATCTAATTTAATTTATAAATTTGTAAAAAATTATTTAATAATCTTTGTAACCACACCAGCTCCAACCGTTCTTCCACCTTCTCGAATAGCAAATCGCATTTGTTCTTCCATAGCAACAGGTGAAATGAGTTTAACTTTAATTTTAACTTCATCGCCAGGTTGAACCATTGCAACACCCTCATCCAAAGTTACTTCACCGGTAACATCTGTGGTACGAATATAAAATTGCGGTTTATAACCTGTGACAAAAGGTTTATGACGTCCACCTTCATCTTTCGTAAGCGCATAAATCTGAGCTTCGAATTCCGTATGAGGAGTGATTGTTCCGGGTTTAGCCAAAACCATGCCACGTTCAACTTCTTCTTTACGAATACCGCGAAGAAGCAATCCAGCATTATCACCAGCACGACCCTCTTGAAGAGATTTATTAAACATTTCGATACCCGTAACAACAGTTTTACGTGTTTCTCCCAAACCAACCATTTCAACTTCGTCATTAATTTTAATCATTCCACGTTCCACGCGCCCTGTAACAACAGTACCACGTCCTTCAATGGAAAACACATCTTCAATAGGCATTAAGAAATCTTTATCCACTTCACGAACAGGTTCTGGTATATAAGTATCCAAAGATTTCATCAAATCCAAAACTGGTTTTGCGGCTTCAGCATCGGTTGGATTTTCCAAAGCTTTCAAAGCCGAACCTCTAATAACCGGAGCATTATCACCATCAAATTCATACTTTTTAAGTAATTCACGAACTTCTTCTTCAACTAAATCCACAAGTTCCGGATCGTCAACCATATCAACTTTATTTAAAAAGACACAAATTGCTGGCACTCCAACCTGACGAGCTAAAAGAATATGTTCACGAGTTTGTGGCATGGGGCCATCTGTTGCCGCTACAACCAAAATAGCTCCATCCATCTGAGCAGCTCCTGTAATCATGTTCTTAATATAGTCAGCATGTCCGGGACAATCCACATGCGCATAGTGACGATTTTCGGTTTCGTATTCAACGTGAGCCGTTGCAATTGTAATACCGCGAGTCTTTGCCTCCGGTGCTTTGTCTAATGCGTCTACACGCTTTTCATCGGCTTTAAAGCCATTAGCGGCCAACACTTTTAAAATTGCGGCCGTGAGCGTGGTTTTGCCATGGTCAACGTGTCCAATGGTGCCAACGTTAACGTGAGGCTTATTGCGTTCAAAAGATTCCGCCATAATGGTAAGGATAATTGCGCTTAGCTCTGACTTAAAGTGCCCGAGCCTCCGAAAACCGGATATCTGCGCTTATAAAATAATTAAGGTTTAAATAAGCAAAAAAGACTATAACATTTTCTAAAAAATAACGCAAGAGATTATCTATCCCGAATTTCATCTTCAAGTGGTTCAAAATAAAATTTATCTTCCATTGTCATTTCTTCGCTAGATTTAGAGAAACTTTTTTTGGCTTCACTTTCTAAATTGATTTGATCCTTCGATTCTTGTTCTGGCGAGGGCCATGGTTCATCAATGGTTTTAATAGCTATAGTATGTTCAGCATCATTGATCATGGGTTCAAATGCCGCTTCCGCAGTGGCATCAGGTTCAACCATTTTTGACTTTGAACTTTTTTTATTTTCAATTTCAGATTCTAAATCATCATACGACACGTATCCATAATCCTTATCTTTTTGTTTTTTATATTGATGATATGTCTCGATCTTATTCATTTCATTGTTCTTATTATCAAAATCAGTTTTTGATATATCAAACACATCATTTGAGTCTATAATATTATCACTATCCCTGGCATTATTAAACTTCTCAACTCCTTGCCAAACGAACTCATTTTCAGTTAATAAATCTTCATACATGTCAAATGGCAGAATAACTTGCGGTTTTTTGCCATCTTCATTAGTAATAATAATCGGCGCTTTAGCCTTATTGGCCAATTTAAATATTCTTTTCCATGACATAATAAACATACTTCACCACGCCGTAACTTTTTATTCAAGAGGCTGTACAGTTAACCTCTAAGGGTAACTATCTAGGCATCTAAGGGTAACTAAGGTT
>CAZLVV010000008.1:0-32867 GCA_964563385.1 uncultured Gammaproteobacteria bacterium | reverse complement strand
TCTGAATCAAGAATCAAGCAAGGAGTGCAAAGATAGGTGGGCGCGTACAAATTATCGCTTTCTTGGCCATACTGTGCTATAATATTTGCTATGGGGATTACGGTGTTTCTGGTTTTTCTCCTTTAGCTTTCTTCAACCATGCAGAAGGAGGTAAATACAAATCGAATGTTATATTTTTTCAATAGAAAACGGCTAATTGCATCCGTTGCGCTTTTGTTTTTCATTTTAATCGGATTAGCTTTAACTCGACCAACTTTAGCGCAATTACGATCAAGTCAACAAGCCGTGAATGTCACAACCGCATCAGCCGGAGTCAATGAAGGAGCGGGTCTTGTTACTATTATTGGTCGTATTATCAATGTGGCTCTGGGGTTTGTGGGGATAATACTATTAATTATTTTGCTATATTCTGGTTATGAATACATGACCGCCGGAGGTAATCCCGATAAAGTACAAAAAGCAACCAAACGTATCAAAAATGCTATCATTGGTTTACTCATAATCTTTTTTTCTTTTGCTATTGTTAATTTTATTTTGGGATTTTTTACCGCATCAGGTGGTGGATTTTTCGGTCCGTCGGGTTTTCAATGGGGCGGAGATGGAGGTTTTGGTCAATGGGGAAATTCCGGCTCTTTGGGATCCGGTGTTATAGAATATCATTATCCGGAGCGTGAACAAAAAAATGTTCCACGCAATACCGCTATTGCCATAACCTTTAAAGATCCTATCGATCCAGCTTCATTTATCAACGCTTGGGATTCTAATATTTCACCGCCTCCTTACGAGCTTAATTCTTCTTTAGTAAAAATCCATCAACAAGATAATGCACTGCAGAATCTTTTACCAGATCAAGCCAGGGTAATGATTTCTGAAGATCAAAAAACAGTTATTATCAAACCAAACAATCCTCTTGGCAACTCTACAGCCAATACTTGGTACGAAGTTGTTTTGGAAGGTGGCGCTAATGGTATAAAAAATGCTTCGGGCACGGCTTTATTTGTCGGATCTTTCGAAACAGGTTATTCGTGGCCATTTGAAGTTTCCACAGAAATCGACACAACTCCCCCTCGAGTCATATCGCATATACCTTATTCTAGTGGAGTGTACGCTCGTAATATCGTGGTTCAAATCAATTTCAGCGAACCCATGTTACCAATGAGTGTTAGTGGTTTTTATTTACCCGGTTCAGGAGGTGTAAATTTTCAAAATATTACAATTACTGGTGATTCTGGTTCTGGAGGTCAGCTTGTTGAAGGTGAATATCGTATTAGTAATGGCTATAAAACCGTGGAGTTTATCACTAATGAAGCCTGTGGAACCAATTCTTGTTTAATAACGATGTATTGTTTACCAGCAAATAGCGCCATGGATGTTACGGTAAAATCCGCTACTTTGAGCCAAACTCCTCCACAGGCCGCTGAATCAGGTCCTTTTGGTTATGACGGAGCCGTGGACATGGCAGGCAATTCTTTAGATGGCAACGGTAACGGAGTCGCTGAAGGTCCTCCGCCTAATGGAAATGATAATTATGTTTTTGCCTTTGCTACCAACGATCAAATTTATTTGGACCCCCCAATAATAAACGCTATCAAACCATCTGTTCTTGAGGGTAATGTTGCTGTTGATGCACCGGTTAATATTGGCTTCGATTCAATTTTATTGGGTTATACTGTAAATTCTAATAATGTTTATCTTACCAATTCTGGTCCGGCCGAAGCCGAGTTGGGCGCAAATGCTTGGTATTTTTACTCTCTGCTTGAACATTTAAATGCCAACTTAGAGCCCGCTTCTATCGGAGAAGAGCCAATAGCTTCGCGTATCTCAATCTCTCATCGTCCTTTTTTGCCATCAAAAACTCCAGCTCAAAATCAAGATCCTTGGAAAGCCATGAGTCTTTATTCACCTCAAGCGACTCATCGTTTAATGAATATTTATCAAAATTGTTTTAATCCTGCTGCATCTGATCTTGATCAAAACGGTATTCCTTTTACAGGTGGTCCTAACAATCCTAATTTATGCAATGAAACGCCGTGGAATTCTGCGTGCGAAAAATCTCCGGCATGGAGACCAACACCATGACAAGTAAACGACTAAAAAATTTTATCTTATTCACAATCTGCTCGGGAGCAAGTGCATTTTTTGTTCTGCCTGTTCAGGCACAATCACAATCAATTGATATAGGTCAAAATATATTAGCGGATTTGCTCAATCTCCCTGAAAAAGATCCTCGTTTAATAGTAGCTGAACTAATCAATGTCTTTATCGGTTTTTTAAGTTTAATTTTTGTTATTTTAATTTTACGTGCCGGTTTTTTATTTATGATTTCCGGTGGTGATAAAGAAAAAACTGATCATGCCAAACGCTCTATAGTCAACGCTATTATCGGTCTCATTTTGGTACTTTCAGCTTGGACCATCACCACTTTTTCCATTGATACTATAATCAATGCTTTAACATCAGGCAATTAGTAAACACATGAAACTCCGTATTTTTTTTACCGCCATAGCGGTCTTGGCAAGCATCTGGCTGATGAGCTCAGATTTTTCTTTAGTTGCCCATGCTCAAGTTGATCCAGGGCTTGAAGCCGTAGGTCAAACCATAGCTCTCCCAGATACTGATCCGCGTATTTTAGCCGCGCGCATCATTAATATCTTTTTGGGGCTATTAAGTATTATTTTTTTGGTCATAATTCTTTACGCTGGTTTTCTTTGGATGACAGCCGGAGGCAATTCAGATCAAATTACTAAAGCTAAAGCTTGGCTTAGAAATGGCATTATTGGTTTAATTATAATTCTTTTTTCCTGGGCCATAGCGTCTTTTGTAATCAACTCCTTGATCAATGCGGCTACCGGAGGTCCCGGAGGCGGAGGTCCCGGAGGCGGAGGTCCCGGAGGCGGAGGTTTTGGCCCTGGTAGCGGGGATGTGTTTCGTATTATGGCCAAGAGTCCCGAAGGGTCGGTTGGTAATGCGGATTTAGTTATTCGCGTCTTATTTAATCGTGATGTTGATGGGAATACTCTTGATGCATTTTCTCTTTCCCCACAGGTTAGCGGTTCTTGGGTTGTTGATCCAACCAACGCTAAACGTGTAATTTTCACTCCAACAGATCCTTGTCCCGGTGCTCCGCAAAAAGGCTGTTTCGCTTTTGATACACAATACACAGTAACTATTTCCACCAATCTACGCTCCACTGCTAATCAGCAGTTACGCTGTGGCGGATTTTATCCAAATTGTACATTCACATTTACCGCTGGAAATAAAATTGATACCCAGTCCCCAGTTGTAACGATCATGAATTTATATAACGGTAAAAGCGTTCCAGTTAATTCTGCGGTCGAGGTTTTGGCACGCGCTGTTGATGATATTGGTATTTCAGGTATGGATTTTGAAGAAGGGGGGCAAATTTTTGGTAGTGAAGGACCTTCCGCTGTTCCGTCTCCAACTATTTTTGAGAGTTCAGGATTTTGGGATACCGTGGGTAAAACATTAAAACAAACATATACCATTACTGTAAGCGCTTCGGATTTGGATACCAATACAGGGAAATCATCTGTCGATGTTGTGGTATTGGATCAGCATTGTTTCGATAATATTCAAAATAATGATGAAACCGGTATTGATTGTGGCGGAGTCGATTGCTTAAGTTGCAATGGAGGACCATGTCAAGAAAACAGTCAATGCGCTTCCGATATGTGTTTAAATGGAGTATGTGTCGAACAGCCAATCATTACCAGTGTTAAGCCTTTATCCGGTCGAGAAGGTACTTATGTTTCGATTTGGGGTGATAATTTTGGAGATACTGGTACTGTAACTTTTATGGGTCCTCCAGAAGTAGTAGCTCAAGCGCCACAAGCTTGTGTTAATGTTGGTTCTCTCACTTGGTCTAATAATTACGCTTTGGTTGAAGTTCCTGTTGGAGCGGCTACTGGCCCACTCAGTATTTTAAATGCTAACAGTAATCTTATTGACACCACTGATGACGAACGAGGTCCTAAATTTATTTTTGAAGTCAATGATCAAGAGGTGCCAGGAATTTGTTCCGCGAATCCTAATAGTGGTTTGCCGGGCACCTCGGTTCAACTTTCCGGAGTAAGTCTTGGTGATTCCGGAGGATTTGTTCGTTTCGGTAATATGACCCCAACTCATAAGAGTTGGAGCGCTAGTGTCATAAGTTTTTTAGCGCCCGTTTCCACTCCTGGCCTTTACCCTGTTTGGATAGTGAATAAAGCTGGCATCGAATCCAACAAAGTTCCTTTTACCGTCAAAAGCACAACAGCTCCCGAGCCAGCGCCTGTAATAACTTTTCTTGATCCAGCACAAGGTCCGCGTGGCCAATATATAACCATAGTAGGTGAACGTTTTGGATCCGTGCCAGGCGTGGTCCGTTTTTACGATAAAGCCACGGACAAAATATATACCGGCGATGCGGCTTTCCCTCAAGGTTGTTCTGCAGGTTGGTGGAGAAATAATAATATTGTAATCAAAGTGCCATCAGTGGATTCCAATGTTGTTAAACCCGCGCAATTTTCCATCTATATAGAACGTAGTGATTCGGTTCGTTCCAATAGGCTGGATTTCACTTATACAGATGGCGTTCCTGGCCCTGGAATTTGTACTATCAATCCTTCATCAGGTCCGGTCGGGACTTATGTTGAATTACATGGTGAAAATTTCGGTTCCGCAGTTTCGGGCAACCAAGTTATTTTTACCAATGGGCAACAGGCCGATATTCAGTCTTGGCAAGCAAATAAAATCGATGTAATCGTACCGACTCAAGCCATTACAGGTTCGGTTTTCGCAACCATCTCCGGTGTGGATACTAACAGTGTACAATTTGCGGTTGCTGATTGTCGTGACAATGCTTCCGTTTGCTCAACCGGTCAAACTTGTTGTCCAAATGGCACTTGTGTCGATGGCGCTTGCGGACAACAAAGTTTTTCGGCTTTGTATGGTTGGCAATTTTCAACCGGTATCATCCCCAAAGCGCCTCGCGTAGTAGAATTTTGCGATCCTACAACATCGGGCACGCAATTACCTTCGCCCACTCCATATATTAATCACAAGGGAGGTGATCAGGTTTGCGTTAGCGTCAAGCCAGTTATTGGAGTTTTGTTTGACATACCTATTCAATGGCCTCCAGCGCAAAGTCCGAATAATCTTTTTAGTCTCAAAAAATGCACTGGTACGGGCATTGATCCTTGTTCAGCTCTTGAAAATGTAGAGATTACCACTCCTAATCTCATTTCCGGAGGCGATCCTTATGTGTATTTTGAACCCGTAAATAACTTAGAACCATCTACAACTTACTATGTATTCGTTAATCGCGAAATCCGTTCGGCTGATTTACAGTATGGCACTGTAATGGACGAAAACACATCGTGTCCTGAACCAGGATTAGGCTATTGTTATCGTTTTCGCACCAGATCTGACACCGGCCCATGCGCGATCGGTAAAGTGTATATTAATCCTTGGCGAGCTTACGTTGAAGGAAATGAAGAACAAAAATTCGAAGCCTTGCCTGCTATCAAAGATGCGGAATGTACAATGGTAGATTGTTCGGGTTTTGATTTTGATTGGAATACTGATCCAATATCAAAAGCTTGGTTAAAATCATCTCTAACTCCTTTTGCCTGCAAACAAACGGTTATTTCTGGAGATCAAGAAGCGGTCAGTCCTCCGGTTAAAGTGAGCGCTGTAGAAAGCACTTCTAATCGGCAAGGCCTAGCTGATCTGTTTATTCAATACATCGTTCCTAAAGTTGTTGATAAATTCCCCGAATGCGATACAGCTTGTTCTAATATTATTGCTTGGGCACAAATGAATACTTCGTTATGGAGTGATCCACCTCCGGCTGGAGTCAATACTGTTGAACTTCCGGATCCCATTAAACACGGTAATTATTATAAAAACGTAAAAGTTTTCCGTTGTGCTACCGAAAATTGTTTTACGGAAAGCTTATCTGAAATTCCAATTATCGTTAAACTTGAGCCTCTGTCACCTTTGATTCAATATCAAAATATTCCTTACAGCTTTATTTCTATCTCTCCAGTGCAAGATTTGGCTCCAGGCACATACTATAAAATATGGTTAAACGGTGGCGCCGGTAACTCCATAGCTTCCAAACATGGTGTTGCTTTGCCCGTGCCTGTATCTTGGCGGTTCCGTACTCGTTTAGAAAACGAACAATGTCTACCTGATTCGGTAAAAATTACTCCGGCTCAAAAAATAGAAGATAAAATATACAGCCGTCAATTATTTACCGCTAGGATTTACAGTGAACCCGATTCTTGCCGTGTCGATGGCCAGCTACTCAAAATCAATCAATCATTTTCATGGAGCTTTACTGATCCAGCTCAACAAGTAGTTTCTTACTATACTCCTTCAATAGATACCGGAGCCATTCTTCCTCCGGGTTGTTCAGCGAATTGTCTAGCTCGCGGATCTAATGGTGTTTTTGGAAAAATAGCCGTTTGTGGCAATAATATTGTTGAAACCACGGATTCCAATTATTGTCAGGGTGGTGTAACTCCGGCCGGTCAACCTTGTGTGGTTATGCCCATGGAGTCCGGAGCCGGCGAACAATGTGACGGAGGCCCTCTTTGCAATCCTAATAATTGTTTATTTCAGCCTGTTACTGGTCCGTCTTGTGGCAATGGAGTTGTTGATTACACTGCCGGAGAAATGTGTGATCCGGGTACTCGTTGTTATGATGCGGTTAATGATGCCTCGATGGAAGGCGTGATGTGCTTAACTCAAGCCATGGAAGATGCTTGTTTTGACGCTGGAGGAGTTTGTGAAAAACGAGCTTATCAAGGTTGTGGTGTTAATTGTCGTAATTTGGGCTCATCTGCCGAATCTACTTCCTTTTGTGGGAATGGTGGCACTCCCGGCGCCGGTGAAGATTGTGATCAAGGCGCTGATAATGGCAAAGGCGGATGCTCTAATGATTGTCTTCATGTTGGATCTTCTCCTTCTGTAGTATCCGTATGCGGTAATGGTATTTTAGAAGCAGGTGAAACTTGCGAGGCTTCATCCGCCGGTCAACCAGTTCCAACTTGGTGTGATCCAGTACGTTGCATAAAGCTCGGCACTCCTTTATGCGCTTCGCCAAGTTCTCCTGCTTGTTGTGGCAACAATATTATTGATGAAGGCGAAGAATGTGATGATGGTAATAAAGTTGCAGGCGATGGTTGCAGTCTAAAATGTTTATACGAAGGATCGTCATGGAAATATAAAGTCCCAAGTTTTTGCGGTGATGGAATCGTGGGCACGGGCGAGCTTTGTGATTCAGTTAGGCATACAACCGGAGCTCCGGTTAACAATTCGGTAGCCGGAGTTGGTGACGGCTTGATTGATCCTATTCAGCTTGCAGTTATTGATCCCGGATTGGGTACTCTCGACCCTGTCACCAAAGTAATGCAAGCAGAGTTAGCCTGTACTTACAGTGGAATTACTGGTAATGCCATATATGGAGTTGGTTGTGGTAAAACCAAAGAATCAGATTGTGAACCCGGTTATGGTTTGGATGCAAATGGTTGTTGCGCTCCGCGTCCGGCTTTTGCAGTTAATCCTGCTCCGTTTCCATCCGGTAATAATAATAATCAAGGTTTTTGTCGCAATGTAATGATCGAAGTAAAATTCGCCGAACCCATGGATGTACAATCAGTTTTAGGTAATTTTACAATTGCCAAAGAAATTGTTGGCAATGATTGTCCAGCCGGATCTTCTCCTTTGGTATTAAGTACTCCGGTTAAAGGTTTTTGGAGCTGGATTTCAGCTAAATGGCACGAGTTATTAAGCTGGATCAAAGGCGAACCAGCTTACGCGGTTTATTGTACCAATACCGTACCAGGTTCTTTGATTACCAAAGGCGCATCAACCACTGCTTTTGTTTATCGATTAAGTCAGGCTTTGGATCCGAATACTAATTATATAGTTCGCTTCGAAGCAGATCCCAATGTTGGTTTAGCTAATGATGATAATAAAAAGCAAGGTATTCGCACCAAACGTGGAGTTGTGGGTTTAGCGGATGCGGGTGATGATATTACGCAAAATAATTGGCAATATACTTGGTGGTTTAAAACCGGCAATGATATTTGTCGCGTTGATAATATTTTAATCGAAGATCTTGGCAAGAAGGATCCTTCTGAAGATTATAGTCCATTTTATTTTTACGAGGCTTTTGAAGAGCATTTATTTATCGCTACTGCTCAATCAATAAAAAACGGCTTTGCGCAATCCATAGCTCCTATTCAAGGTTTATATGAGTGGCTTTGGCAACCATGGGTGGTAAATAATCCTAAGCTCGCTTTAAACAATGATGAACCAATATATACTCAACCATCATCTCAATCGGCTATACGCGTCAGCGATATAAGCGGTTATGCTTGGGTTTTTGCTTCATTAAAAATAACCGTTGATACTTTAGATAAAACTTCAACCGCCGGATCAATTGTTAGTAATTCCAAACCAATTACCGTGTTTATTTGTAACAATCCTTGGCCACCTCGTGTTAATAAGAGATTTGAACCTTTTCGTGACGCGGATAAATCCATGGTGTTAGATTATTCCAATCTATGGCTCGCTGATTTGTATACTGACCTTTATTCGTCTGCTCCAAACGGTCCTTTCTTTAATTTTCAAACATTATATTGTCGTGATCATGAAAATGGCGTCATGCCTTCTTTGCATCCCAAATACATTCCCTTGTCACAATCCGATCAAGAAGCCGGTATTTTACGTCAATATTTATTTACTTATGAAGAAGCCGCTTATAAATCAGATGGCATCGGCATTCGCATCTATAAAAACCCTTATAAAGATACTCCTCTTGAATGGTATCGTCGTCAAGGATTTTTAGGTAGTCCGCAAAGTATAACAGTCGATGGTTATCCCGCAATCCGCGATGGAGGCACGGTTTATATTGGCTTCCCTAATACTTATGGGCGCAATGAAAGCATATATCCTAATATATTGGTAATGTCTCATAATATTGGCGCATCCCCCATTACTGAAAGAATTTTTGATAGTCTCTTGTCCAATTTTGCTTTCAATATCAATTTTAGCTTTGATAATGGCAATGTTTGTGTTTCAGGTGGTGAAACCGGTGTAAGTTCAGGCGAAGTCTATATCAACCCAACAACCGGCGGTCCTGTTGTCTGTGTTTCTGATTATGATTGTTTAAAGGTTGATAATTCTCCAAACCCTAAATTACGTTGCTCAAGTTTCAAATACAAATTACAGCACGACATTAAGCGCTTAGCTGATTTTAAGGACATTCAAAAAGCTTTGGATTCTTATTACACAAAAAATGGACGTTATCCAGTTTTATCCGAGGGTAGTTTTCAAAAAGCAATTACAAATTCTCTTTGGCCATCTTGGCAACAAACTTTGGGAGCTGAATTAGGTATTTCCATGCCAATTGATCCAGTTAATCGTTTAATTACTTGCGGTTTATGTAAGCCTAACGATAATCCGGCCGCACAAAGTACAATTCCTTGTGTAAAAAATGATGATTGCGTCAAAGATCATTTCTGCGAGGCTCAAAATGGCTACGACCCAGCTACTTGTTGGAATACGGATACTCGTCAGTTTATGTGTCCGTATATGTCTGCCGATGGCGCTCAGCCAGCAATCAAATATAGTCCTTATGAAGCTGATGAGCCCTTTGCGCCTTCACGATTTTATTCTTATCAATCTTTTGAAGGCGGTAGACGTTTTCAATTAGGAGCTAATTTTGAAATCTCACCCATGGCATATGTTTACAGTAATGGTAATCCTTTAAAAACCGATTCATGGTGGGAAGCGCCATATTTTGTGGAGTTGCGTTATTGTCGAACCAACAATCCCATTTCCAATGGACGTTGGTGCGCTTCCAATGATGATTGTAAACCTTGTATAGATCCCTCTTCACCAACTTGTACTGAGCCAGCGCCAGCCAATTCTTGTCAACCAACCGGATTCCGTTACCAATTCAAAAATATTTGTAGCAACGATATAACAGGTGATAGTAGTGTTTGTGGTGATAAAGTTAAAGGCATGGTTTGTTCCGCGGGGCCAAAGGTTTATCAATCTTGTTCTAATGATACGGATTGCGATGGTTTTGCTTGTGAATACGAATTTTGCGAACTCGATGATACTAAACTTGTTACTTGCGATTATTCTTCAGAAGGCGCGCAAGATGGTTTTATGCTTACAGTTTGCCAAAATTGCACAAGCTTTGTAGTTGATCCCATTCTTTCTATTTGTCAACCTAAAGTTAAATGTGGCAACGGCCGAATTGATGGTTATTGTGGGGGTGTGCCCACGGCAGATGCCTGCACCAAAGATACTGATTGCGCCGAAGGTGTAACTTGCGTTTTGCAAGAAGTTTGTGATGATGGGGTTTTAAATGGAACTTACGGACATTGCAACACAAGTTGCACTGGTTATGATAAATATTGTGGCGACGGTCAATTAAGCCCTGGTGAAATCTGTGATCGTGGTTCTGACATTTCTTACGGCAACGGAGCTTATTGCTCAAATCCGTCAATGTGTTACGAGGGTACTTCCGGAGCCGTACCATTATCCGAAACTTGCGGTTTAGGATGCCAAGGCAAGGCTCCGTATTGCGGAGACGGTAAAACTAATGGTCCTGAACAATGCGATGGGCAAGTATCGCGTACTGCTAGCGCTATTTGTTCCGCCGGACCCAGAAAAGAACAACCCTGTCAAAGCAATGTGGATTGCTTAAAAGAAGATGGAAATAATTTTTATTGTGGACCTCAACCTGCCTGGCCACCCTTATCTAAAATAAATAGTTTTTATAAATCATGCGCAGGAGTTACTCGAACCAGGTGCGCTACCGCAGCGCAGATTTGTTTATCTGATGTAGAAGCTTCTGCTTTACAGGCTGGAAACTATTTTAATAACAATCCAGACGCTTATAAAACCTACCAAGGTTGTACATCTGATGCCGGTTGTCCGGCCAATAAAAAATGCATTTCCTTATCTTTAGGGATCGGTTGCTCAAAAGATGAACAATGTTCTAATTCCTTGCATCAAGGAGTTTGCCGTGAATATGCCACCGAACATATTCGCTCTTGTCAAGCTCCGGGAACTGTTGATCAATGCAAATGGGAGCCTAATTGGAGTGCGTGCACCATAGCGCATTTTTGCGGAGATGGAGTAATCGATCCAGGTGAAGAATGTGATGATGGTCCAAACAATGCGACTAATAAAGCTTGCTTACCTACCTGTAAAAAGAATGTTTGTGGAGATGGTTACATGCACACCAATGTCGAAGAATGCGACGCTGGTGTTAATAATGGCAAAAGCACATGTGACGCTTCTTATGGATCAACATGCAATGATTGCAGTTTGCAATGTAAAATAGTTGCCAAAGCCGGAGGTTATTGCGGTAACGGCATCAAAGAGCCGGGAGAGCAATGTGATGGCAATATTTTGATTGAAGCTAAAAATTTTACACCCGCTACAGATTACATTACCGGAGCAGATCTTATTCCCACAGATGCTTCCACCATGGCCTCCAAAAAATACATAGGCACACTTTGTGAAAAACCTCCTTGCCAAGTCATGCAAGATTTAAATGGACTTCCAACCAACCTCACTTGTCAGCAATTGGGTTATGATTTTGCCATAAACAGTGATTTCAATACCGCCATACTAGTAACTAACTGGAGTCATGTAAAATCGTATATACCCAAAGAAGCTGAGAATATGTTTTGGTATGAGCCTCCTGAAGGCATGAGTGGTTTTCTTAAGCTTACAACTGATACTCGTAAAAATAGTTTACTTAACAAGGTATTATGGGATTGTGGATTATTGCACGACATTAGTTTGAGCGGTGCTCTAAATTTGCAATGGAAACCCCAAACCGAATGGCCCACCCCATTTGACTTCCGTCAATGCGTTAATCTTTATGGTATCAAAAATGGCTTTAGAATGGTTTCCGACGCTAATGCTAAGCCTGCATGTTCTACTGATTGCAAACCAGCTGGTTGTGGACGTTGTTCGGATGAAATTGGCGATGGCAAAATATTCGGTTATGTTATGGATCGTATTTGGTTACAGCCCGTGCCCTCTGCTCGTGTTACTCTACAATATCGCGGTATCAATATTGATCAAATCATGACTGACATTAATGGCAGATTTGAATTTAAAAATTTAAGCACTCGCGGAGATTGTGATCAATTCCGTTTGGTTATCGATAAATACGATAACAATATCTGCACCGAACTTGCTAATAACCGCCCCGCTGATGGCTGTTTAAGTGATATTGCCACGCCTTTTAATCGCGCTATTGATGAAGGTAAGAATGGTGGTTACTGGTCTTATACCACCGAAAATTTCTCGGTCGAAAGTTTTCCCTATAAAGAAATGATGGGCATGATTTATATTTATCCGCGTCCTGCCAAAGGCGAAGGTTATGTAACTTACGGCCGTCCGCAATTGTTTACCAATGAGGCTTGGCAAAGAGTAAAAGATTGTAAAAACAGTGGAGATGAATTGTGTTTGATAAACAATGTTTCCATATCTTTATCATGGTCCAAGTTCTGGGAACCTCATATAGTCTGGCCAGTAAATCAAGCTCGCTTGCATCCATGGAGCGGTAGTGGAGTAGTTTCTTACAGTGAAAGCAAAATCGGCACTTTTGGCTATGATCTTTGTACTTATAATCAACGCGGTACGGCTAATCAACATTCGATGGATCCTGGAAGAATGATGTCTTGCGCTCGCGATTACAACTGGATGAATCAAGGCGATCTTAATTTATCAGCTCCGCCTTATGCGGCCATGGCTTGTCCATCATTAATGTGGGATTTTGATAGAACCTCTGGTTGTCCACTAGTTGGCACAAAACTTTGTGCAGAGCAATGTGTTTCCGCTAAAGGTTTTTGGAGATTGGTTTACGATTGGACGGGAATGACTTTTTCTAGTACACAGTGTGATAAATATTGCAAGGTTGGAACATCTTGTCCCAAAGATTCTGGAGAGCTACTTACGACTTTGAACAAATGTCATCTCATGATGAATAATGCTCAATCAACTGGATTTTTCCGTTATCAAGATGTGCCTAATTTGAATGAACCTATTAATATCTATTTCTCAGGGGCTGAGTACGAGCCCATTCGTGGCGAATATTATTACACAGCTCCTTTAACGACGGCTGAATTCAACGCTTGGACAAGAGAGACCAATCCGCAAAAACCAGAAGCTTACAATTCCCTTACCGAATTACCAGATCGCGCTTTATCATGGCGCGAGGCATGGGCCAAAACCAATATCAAGGTATATGTTTCAACAGATAAGGGTTTGTATGCCATCACTCCAATTGGCGGCAATACCAGAGACGATTTCCGTCGACCATTCTGGCATATCGCAAGCATCGAAACTAACGGTCAAGTAGGTATTGTAAATTCTTGGCGCACAGTTTCTGAATTAGGTCTGCCTAAAGAGTCTGGTAAATTGTATTATCCAAACACGCCTTTGACCGGCGCCATTAAATATACAAAAACCGCTTTACGTCCGTCTGGCTTAGCATGTTGGAATATATTTGGCGCAGCTTGTCAGCAAGTTAACGGTATGCCTTGGACGCTCTCCTGTGTAGCCAATGAAGATAAAGGAATACTTAAGTATTATACTTTTAATCAAACTAACGAATCTCAAAAAAATATTTGGAGCTTATATTTTAGCCGTCAACCAATTATCAATGATACTGCCATCTGTGATATAAATGAGTCGGCTATAAGATATAATGCAATTAACTGGTAATATGTCTAATAAAGCATTGATTATTTTAGGAATTATAGTTGCTGGCATTGTTATCATCGTCGGAACTATTTGGTTCTTACGTGAACGCGATGTTGGAGTCCCTTTGTATAATCCCTTTTCAACAAATCAAACGCAAAATTCTAATCCTGAACCCTATATCCCATCTGATTATTCCTCGCCTGATGATACGGCTCCTATTTTTCCTTCCGAAGCAGATCCTCCTATTATAGAGCCAATAACTCTCCCTCCGTCGCTTTTGTAATGAGCTGAAACAATTTTTTAATCCAATTTAAGTATTAAGAACAGTGTAAACACTTTGAAAGATTTACGATTAACATCAAAATTATTGTCATATGTTCGATACTCCATCAAATTTGCCCGTAGAACCATCAGCGCCGTCAAATAGCGCACAGCCAAACATGCCTCCCAAGCAACCCGTTGAACCGCAAAAAACGCAGGGGGGTATTAATATTCCTGGAACCAAAGAGCCCGAAGATATGTTTGCCGACATTAAAGAACCGGATCCTGTATATTCCGAACCTGCTCCAGTAATAAGTCCTCCTCCTGTAAAATCTGGCAAGGGCAAAAAAATTGCTTTTGGCATAATGATTCCAATTCTCGTTCTAGTTTTAGGTTTGGGGGGATACTGGATTTTTACAACATATTTTAGCCCATCTTCAAGTTTGGTTTTATTAAATAGAGATCAAACAGAGTTCCCATCTTCAATCCCAATTACTTCAGAGCCGGTTGGCGAAATCCCGCTAGAATCACCCATAGAAGCTCCGGATGAAGATCGTTTTGCGGCTTCACAGGCATCCATGGCTTTGTTGCGTGCTCAAATCGAACAAGAAGCCTCTATTGCTAATGCCACAACCTCCGAAATAAATAATCAAGATTTTGCGTCCATATTTGACACCACTTCCACTGTAACGGAGGACGATCAAGTTATTTCATCAAACGAATCATCATCAGATGATTTATTGATCGCTTCTCCAGAACAAGAAAAGGTTAAGGGTGAAGATACCGACGGGGACGGTTTATCTAATTCTGAAGAGGCTTTATTTGGCTCTGATCCTAATGTTGTTGATACGGATGGTGATGGTTATTCAGATGGATCCGAAGTTTTAGCAGGTTATGATCCAACTAAAGCTCTTTCTTCGTTATCCGAATCATTAGCAATTAAACAAGAACGTATTGGTAATGCAGTTTTTAATTTACCGGTATCATGGACTCGTAATCCTGCGCCGGCTGGCATGGTTGCTATTTACACAGGTACGCCTGCGGGAATTAACATTTCCATGGAAAATTTTACCGGCGAAGCTACTTTGTTAGATTTCGTTATCAGTAAAAATATCGGTACAAGCTCCATAAATTATCATACAGCTAAAAATAAAAGCAATATGGATACAGTTTATTCAGAAGACAGGCTCACGGCTTGGTTATTGTTAGATGATACGGTATATACGCTTAAATATGTTTTAAATAATACTAACGTAATTGATTTTGCTACCATCTTCGAATACATGATAATAAGCGTTACTAGAGCGCAATAAAAAATATGACGGATCAAGCATTAGCAACCAACAACTCAACGGCTCAAACCGAAACAGCTGGCAAGGTTCAAATACATGTCATACCCCAACAATTTTATGGAGCCGCTTTAAGAACAAAATTACAAACCTCAAAGAAATCTGAGACTTCCGCAGTATCCGGTGCGCCAAAAAACAAAATTTCTATGGCGCCGATTATTTTATCATTGTTTTTATTGTTGATTTTGGGAGTTGGTGGTTATTTTGCTTATCTGAATCGCGATAAATTTTTTGGAGTTCCTCCGTCCGATGAGTCAATTGCAGTCGTTATACCAGAAACACAGCCAGAAGATATTCCTCCTCCTCCACCACCACCACCACCTTCATCTCCGACTGATCTTTTTGCTACTTCAACTAATCCGCACAGTGTTACTTTGACTTGGTTAGATACTTCGGATAATGAATCTGCTTTTCGCATAGAACGTCGCTCTGAAAATCAGACCATCTATTCACGTGTTACGGATTTACCCCCCAATAGCACCACCTTCCAAGATAATTCGGTACAAGCAAGTTCTACTTATTATTATCGGGTTATTGCTCGTAACGAGCAAGGCGAATCCAATTCTAGTAATGAAGCCATGGTTCAAACATTGGTATCACCCCCTCCTCCGCCAACCATTGAACCATTACCTCCAGCGGGCCTAGATACGGATTCGGACGGTTTAACCGATCTTGAAGAAATGTTATTTGGTACCGATGCTCGTAATCCTGATACTGATGCTGATGGGTTTTTAGACGGTAATGAAGTTTTTAACTTATATAATCCTAATGGTCGCGCGCCTGCTAAATTGATTGACGGAGGTTATATGCGAACCGTGTCCGGTGATATCGGATGGCAAATGATAATACCAAAAGATTGGACTCTAACTTATGATTCCCCAGATGGATCCAAAGCATCCATTGCTTCAAATCAAGGCGAATCATTTACAATCAGTGTGCTTGGTTATGATAATACTCAAAATCTGATAGATTGGTATATAGCACAATATCCTGATGTTGATAAATCCATGATTTTATCTTATAAGTCCAAAAGTGGTTATGAAGGAATTATAGGCGCCGATTTATTGACTACTTATATACCATGGGATGATAAAATATTTATTTTTACCTATCAAATGAATAAACAATCTTTTATCAATTTTCGCACAGTGTATTCAATGATGCTTAACTCTTTAAGTTTGACTGGATTGGCGCAGGTTGTTGTGCCGGCCGGAACCGGAGAATTGCCATTTGAGCCAGCTGCTACTGTTCCAGGCGAGATTACTCAACCTATTTCAATTATGGATTCCGAATCTTCAGTATCTCCGGATGATGTTTTTAATCAACAAAATTCAGACGATGTTTTTGATCAGCAAGATTCAAGTGAAAACTATCCAACTGAAGAGCAATGATCCCGTAATTATTTTAGTTTTTATCAACATGAAAATAAATAATACAAAAATTGATATTCAAATTAAAGGCCGAATTCCCGCAGGTCTTTCTGAATCAGTCATCAAAAGAATTGTTAAAAAAACATTAATTATAGGCAAAATGTCCGCTGAAAGCATCGGGATAGTTTTTGTCACTATTGATAAAATCAAGGATTTAAATAAAACATATCGTAAAATCAATAAACCCACCGATGTTTTATCTTTCGCTTATCATGAATCCAAGAATCCCCGTTATAATATTGAAGGGGATATCATTATCTGTCCCAAATATGTTAAAGACACTATAATCGGAACTGACATATATTTTACAACGCAAATTAAACGCCTTTTGATTCACGGTATTTTACATTTAGCTGGCTATGATCATGTTAGTTATATTGAAGAAAAAAAGATGTTTTCTTTACAAGAAAAATTACTTAATGCTTTATGAAGGCTCTAAAATTACTTATTAAAAGTTTTAAAAATGCTTGGCGTGGTTTGTTAACAGTGTTTGCCGAAGAAATGAGCTTTCGTATACAGATTATCTCGGCTTTGATCGCTGGAGTGTTATTATTGTTATTTCCGCTTGAAAGATGGGAGCGATCGTTACTTGTACTATGCATAAGTGCCGTGCTTGTGTTAGAATTGTTAAACAGCATAGTGGAGCGATTTGTGGATATGGTAAAACCGCGCGTAAACGAATACGCGCGTGTCATTAAAGATCTTTCCGCGGCCGCTGTGTTGATTATGGCCATAACGGCAGTTATTTTGGCTTTACTTATTTTTTGGCCTCATATTTATCTGCTAACAAGCTTATGAAAGAGCATTTGATTGTTGGATTGGACATTGGTTCTTCGGCTATACGTATTGCGGCCGGTCAAGTTTCCACAGGAGGCAATGAACTGCAACCTCTTTCTTGTATTGGAGCAGCTGAAACAAAGTCCGAGGGTATTTCCAAGGCTTCGATTAGTTCTTTTGAGGACGCTGTAAGTTCTATTTCTGCCTGTCTTGATCAGGCTGAACGTGTTATCGGTATACCTATTGATGAAGTCTATGTAAGTGTCGGTAGCGCGCAAATCAACGTAACTGATTCAAAGGGTATTATTGGCGTATCAAGAAATGATCAAACTATTCGTCGTGAAGATGTATTAAGAGCAACAGACGCCGCACGCGCTTATGCGCAAGTTCCTAATTATGAAATTATTCATGTTTTGCCTCGTAAATTTTCGGTAGATAACCAAACAGATATCAAAGATCCCGTAGGTATGCAGGGTATGCGTTTAGAGTCAGAAGTTAAGATCGTGCAAGGTCTTTCCAATCATTTGCGTAACATTACCAAGGCAGTTGTTCGCACCAAATCCAATATTATCGAATTTATTTATTCGCCACTGGCAGCGGCTGAAGCTGTAATGAGCAAGCGAGCCAAAGAGCAAGGTGTTTGTGTAATTGATTTTGGCGCTTCCACAACGGATCTTGTCGTTTACGAAGAAAACGAATTGGTTCACGCTTCCACAATTCCTGTCGGTGCAGATAAAATCACTCATGACATAGTTTATCTCTTACGCACATCTTTTGAGGTAGCAGAGCGATTAAAGCGCGCTTGTGGCAACGCAAATTCTAAATCCATGGAAAAGGATAATGTTGTGGACCTCAAAGATTATGGAGCTGAATCAAGTGAAAAGGTACAATTGCGTTTTGTATCCGAAGTAATCGAGGCCAGAGTTGAAGAAATTTTTGATCAAGTTGAAATTGAATTAAAAAACATCGGTCGTTCGGGTTTATTACCCGCTGGCATAATCATAACCGGAGGTGGAGCCAAGTTACCAGGCATAACCGAAGTTGCTCGCCGTGTTTTTCATTTACCGGCTTCGGTCGGAGCTTCATCTTTGGATAGCTCCATACCTGAACTTATTCAAGATCCATCTTTTGCAACAGCTGTTGGTTTGGTTCAATGGGGGTTTGAATCTGAACGCCAAGATCAGATAGCTTCTGGCATTGCAGGCGGAGGAAAAGTCGGATCACTATTATCCAAGGCTTCAGATCCTCTCAAGAAAATCTTCAAAAGTTTCTTACCATAACTCGATATTTTTTAAAAATATGTTGCCAATCAGTTCTGTATGAGCTGATTTTTATTGTGGATAACTATCACTTTTTTTATATAAATTCGCCTTGACGCATGCATGGTAGATGGGTAAGCTCATTACACATGAAGAGCAGTTTTTTAGCTCAATAGACAATACTTTGTCTAATAATGTTATTCATTATATGCCAGAATTAAATCCAGATATTGAAACATCAGCCAAAATAAAAGTAATCGGTGTTGGCGGATCCGGTGGATCGGCTGTTAATCGCATGATTCAAGCCAAGATACGTGGAGTCGAATTCATGGTGATGAATACTGATGTTCAGGCTTTGCATATTTCCAAGGCCAATAAAAAAATTCAATTAGGTAAAACAATTTCTCGAGGCTTGGGTGCGGGCATGGATCCCGAGATTGGGGCCAAAGCCGCTGAAGAAAGCTCTGATGAAATCCGCGAAGCCGTAAAAGGCGCCAATATGGTTTTTATTACCAGTGGTCTTGGAGGAGGTACGGGTTCGGGCGCTGCCCCCAAAGTCGCCGAAATTTCACGCGAGTTAGGCATACTAACGGTCGCTGTTGTAACTCGTCCGTTTCAATTTGAGGGATATCAGCGTAAAATGATCGCTGACGCTGCTCATACAAGACTCTCTGAACATGTTGATACTATAATCACTATTCCTAATGATCGTATTCTAGATATAATCGATCGCAAAACTTCCATCATTGATGCTTTTGAGATTGTTGATGATGTTTTGCGCCAAGGAGTCCAAGGCATTTCTGATATTATTTCCATTCCCGGTTTAATCAATGTTGATTTCGCGGACGTTAGTTCTATTATGAAAGACAGGGGTTCTGCTTTAATGGGTATTGGTAAAGGCACAGGTGAAAATCGTGTTGTGGATGCGGCTAAATCAGCTATAGCATCGCCTTTGCTCGAAACCTCCATAGACGGCGCCAAAGGCATTTTGTTTACAGTCACGGGTGGAGTTAATTTAAGCATGCATGAAATCAGTGAAGCTGCTAAAGTTATCAATGACGCTGCGGATAAACAAGCAAAAATTATTTTTGGAGCAATTTTAGATGAAACCATGAAAGACGAAGTCAAATTTACGGTTATTGCCACCGGTTTTGAAGATCGTCCAAATATTTTACAACGTTCTGTAATTGCAGGAGGATCTTATACTTCTGATCAGCCAATAGAAAAAGTAAACTTTC
The DNA here is from genome assembly GCA_964563385.1 of uncultured Gammaproteobacteria bacterium. Classification (GTDB taxonomy): domain Bacteria; phylum Patescibacteriota; class Patescibacteriia; order 2-12-FULL-60-25; family 2-12-FULL-60-25; genus MWCR01. Next base: position 12,801 of record CAZLVV010000008.1, on the reverse strand, counting down.
AAAGGTCAGTTCCACAAGCGCAACAACCTGTCAATCATCCTATTGAAACAAAATATTCTGATAACATTGAACCAATAAAAGAAAAACAATATACAGAATCTCCGCAACAGCCAGCTTCTTTATCTCAACAACCGGTAATTGAATCGCAAGAAGATGCTCGTCCTGCTCAACACCAACCTCATATTCAACCTCCAACTTATGCTCCGGTAGTCAAAGAAGCCCCCAAGCCTCAAGTCCAAGTTCGCGTGCCTGCTGAAAAAGAAAAAGCTGATGATGACATCGTTGACATTCCAGCTTGGTTTCGTAAAAAGATGATGTGATTTTCTTGTACATGTGATTGAGATGCAACATCATAGCGTCTAACAAATTAAAGGAGTTTGTTATATCATAAGCATTATAATGTTATAATGCGATATTGAGTTGATTGTTTATGCATTGCCCTGTTTGTGGACACGAAGACACTAAAGTCGTTGACTCCCGTTTATCCGGGGATGGTATTTCAATACGTCGGAGACGTATGTGTGAAGCTTGTGAATATCGCTTTTCCACAGTAGAAGAAATCGCCTTGCTTGATATAACTGTCAATAAACGCGATGGCCGGCGCGAGCTTTACAATCGTGAAAAGCTTACAACAGGTTTACGCAAATCTTTAGAAAAACGTTCTTATACTGAGGATGATTTTCGGGGTCTTATTCACCTCATTGAACGTGATATTGCAAAAAAAGGCGCATCCGAAATCACTAGTTCTGCTATTGGTGAAATTATTATGCGACATTTACGAAATTTTGATAAAATAGCTTACATTCGATACGCTTCCGTTTATCGAGCTTTCGAGGATGTGCAAACTTTCCAAAAAACCCTGGATGAGCTCCGCGCCAAAAATAAGCGTAAAAAGTAACTATTGAAAGATTTTTTTTATAAATAGCGTATTTTACACCAACAACCCGCATTTTTTAAAAGTTTATTCTAATAGCTAGAAGCTAATAGTTATATGCTTTTAGTGTAGTTATCATCCAATAATCTTTTTTATGTCCAAAAACATATTTTCTCAATATCTCATTTCTATAGCATCTGGAGCCGTGGGCGCGGCTTTGATTTTGATTGTCGCATCCTCAACTGGTATTAATCTTCTTCACAGTGATACAAAAATCAAAGCAGAATCTCCTTCAATTACGGATCAAGCTGATTCCAGCAAAGCGGTTTCCAATTTCATAGAGCCGTCGCTCGAGATTTGGGATAATCATATGACCAATACCGTAACAGCAGTGCAACCCGCTGTTGTTTCTATAGCCGTTACCAAAGATTTGCCTAAATACAGAGCAAGTTCCTTTGATCCTTTTTTTGGAGATTTTTTTGATGATCCTTTTTTTAATCAATTTTTCGGCCGTATTCCTCAAAAACAAAAAGAGTTAGAATATGAGCCTGAAACAGAACGCACTCATATTGGAGGAGGGTCTGGCTTTTTAGCTTCTGCTGATGGAATTGTTGTAACCAATCGTCATGTGGTTAGCGATGAGTCGGCTGAATATACAGTAATCATCCATGATGGATCGGAGTTTGAAGCTAAAGTATTGGCAAGGGATCCCTTCTTTGATTTAGCTTATCTTAAAATAGAATCCAAAGATGGTGTCGATTTTCCTTATCTTGAATTCGCTGATTCGGATCAAATAAAATTAGGTCAATCTGTTTTAGCTATAGGAAATGCCTTGGATGAATTTAGAAATACAGTAACTCGTGGTATAGTTTCCGGTCTGAATCGCAAGTTAATGGCCGGTACTGGCTATGGATCCACCGAAGTTATTGAGCAAGCCATTCAAACCGATGCCGCTATAAATCCTGGCAACTCGGGCGGTCCTCTTTTAAATATCAATGGTCAAGTTATTGGTGTAAATACTGCCGTTTCTCTCCGTGGTCAGCTTATTGGTTTTGCCTTGCCTTCAAATTTAGTTAAACGCGGTTTGGAACAAGTTAAAAACACTGGTAAAATTTCTCGCGCTTGGCTTGGTGTTCGCTATCAACTCATTACAAACGATTTGATTAAAAAGAACAATCTCAAAGTCGATCACGGAGCTCTTATATTGCGCGGAGCCGATCCATCTGAACTTGCTGTTATGCCAGGTTCACCAGCTGATAAAGCCGGTCTGCGCGAAAATGATATAATTTTGGAAATCAACGATCAACAAATTACGGAGGAGCGTTCCTTGGCTTCTATTATCGCAACTCTGTATCCAGGAGATATAGCAAAACTTAAAATATCTCGCGCCGGTGAAGAGCAGATGATTAATGTTACTCTTGAAGAGAGAGAATAGTAATAAAGTTAATCCAGATCAAAGATTAAAATTCATATAATGAGTACATCAAGAATAATTTAGTATAATTCTTGATGTATTTTATTTTCTTTTGAGTCTATTATGTATTCAAACCATATGTTACAAGTTTTGTGTTCCATGCTAAACTATTCTTATTATGGCAAAACAGCAAAAGCGTACTAAAATTGTCTGCACTATCGGTCCGGTATCCTCGTCTCCTCAAGTTTTAGGTGATTTGATGGATGCGGGCATGAATATTGCTCGTCTCAATTTTTCTCATGGCACATACGCGGAGCATAAAAAAATCATGCACAATATCCGTACAGAAGCCGAATCTCGCAATCTTCCTATCGGCATCATGCAGGATTTACAAGGGCCTAAAATTCGCGTTGGCAATATATCCAAAAAGGGGATAGAGCTTAAAACCGGACAAGAAATCATTCTTACCACTTCTATCAAATTTACCAAAGACAAGATTCCCATTACTTACGCAAATTTGCACAAAGATGTTGAAGTTGGGCAAAAAATCCTCATGGATGACGGATTAATGGACATGATGGTTGTTAAAATTATCGGTCGTGATATATATTGCAAAGTAGTTACTGGAGGCATTCTTTTACCACACAAAGGCATCAATTTTCCGGAAACCAATATCAGCGCGTCTTCGCTATCCGACAAAGATAAAAAAGACGCTTTTTTTGGAGTTAAAAACAATGTTGATTTTATCGCTTTATCTTTTGTACGTTCCGCAAAAGATATTTTAGATTTGCGCTATCTGATCAAAGAATACGAAAAACAATTAAAATTAAAATCCACTTCCGATATTCGCATCATTGCTAAAATTGAAAAACGCGAAGCCGTAAAACGGATTGATGATATTCTGCAAGTAGTTGACGGCATCATGATCGCGCGCGGAGATTTGGGTATTGAAATTCCAGCCGAAGACGTGCCTTTAGTGCAAAAGACGTTAATCGATAAAGCTCGAGCTTCGGCCAAGCCGGTCATAGTCGCCACACAAATGCTTGATTCCATGATTAGAAATCCACGCCCTACTCGCGCCGAAGTCTCAGATGTGGCTAACGCCGTCATCGATAGCGCTGATGCTATTATGCTTTCCGGTGAAACCGCAACCGGAAAATATCCGGTTCAAGCAGTCGCGACAATGGCTCGTATTGCCGTCAAAACTGAAGCTTCAGCGTTTGATGATGTGCCTCCGCCAAAAATTAAAAAATACGAAACCGAAGAAGACGCCATGTTATCAATCGGCACCATCTTAGCGCGCAGCACGGATACAAAGATCATTCTCGTTGCTTCGCTTTCTGGATCAGCTGGACGTATTGTCAGCCGTTATCGTCCTGAAATTCCTATTTTCGTTTCAACCAATCATCCTCGCGTCGCTCGTCAACTTAATATGTCTTGGAATGTAATTCCATTTGTCTTACCTGCTTGTTCAAGTATCGAAGAGCTTATTGAGCGAGCTATGGCTTATCTCTTGCAAAATAAGCTTGTTAAAAAAGCCGATAATGTTGTAGTCATTGCTGGAGAACCAGTTGGTGTTTCTGGCCATGTTAATTTCGTCGAAATTCGTCGCGCGGGCGGAATCATTTAATTTTATGGAACAACGTTTTCGTAAAACTCTTGAAAAATATAATCAACTTGCTCGTTCTGTTGAAAAATCAAATACTGAACAAGATTCGGATTTATTGGCGCGTGTTAACGAGCTTATTGAACAAACAGCATCTGCTCGCATGATGGAAACAACAGATCAAGAAAAAATATTTTTAATTCAAAGAAAAAAGCAAAAAATAATGACCTGGCTCCATGAGCGTTTACGCGAAGTTGATGCGAATGAAACCCGTTTTGAGCCGAATGCTCGCCCAGTTTTTTACGATGGTAAAAATTTTTATTGGGAAAATTATGGAACAAAGATAAAAATTACCAAAGGCGCTTTATTGACTGATACCATTTGGGGTATTGATTACTCTCTTGATCCGCAAACTGTTCCACGCTCTATTCGCAAGCGTTATTATATCGAAAAAGCCAAGAGAATTTTAGAAACAGAGTTAGATAAACAAATCGCTCTAGATCAACAAGGCAGTCCTATGACGGATAGAAGAACGCGAGGAGGCTATCGTGGTATCGTTAAAGACAGAGAATTATTAGTTACAGGTGGGCATTTAGCTGAAAAAATGGTTTATTCTTTTTTAAAAAAATATTCAATCGATTATGATTTTGATTATGATGTTAAGCCTGCTAATGTTTACGAGGATTTACAATTAAAAATTGATTTCATTATTAAAATCAAAGCTCGCAGTCGCGGAGTTGCTGTCGAAGAAGATGAAAAAGCTCATTTAATTGGTGTGCAATTCAGTACAGCTAAGCGTCGCATGGGTAAGCAAAAAAGAGTTCGCCAAGCAGCTGAACACGCGCGTGCTGTCGGATTCCCATTTGAAGATATAATCATAGTCAGAGTTCCTCTTAAGCAAGTTATTAGGCTTTTTGCCGATTGGTCGGCTTCCAAACTTCCAGGCGGTCCTGATTCGCTTTGGGATTTAGAGGTTAAAGAAAAATTATTCAAACAGGTTATGAAAGATTTATTTTCCGCCGAGCAAATTAATGCCATGTGGAATCAAATTCATTCAACCGAAAATCCTTTTGAATCTCAATCGACTAGCTCTAAATGATAAAGATTAAATTCTTACTATTTTTATTTTAGTGGTAAGTTTTAATATTTGTTTTTAAGTTATTTTGACTGTACAATTTTATTTGTATGTCAAAAAAATCAAATAACTACACCGTTCCTTTTGCTAAGCTTACATTACACGATATCAAAAAAGTCGGTGGTAAAAATGCGGCTTTAGGCGAGATGTTTCGTAATTTAAAACGCTGTCATATTCCTGTGCCCGATGGTTTTGCTGTAACCGTTAAAGCATATTGGGCATTCGTTAATCATAACAAACTGCATACATTAATCCGCAAAACTTTGCGTGGCCTTGATATTAATAATTCTGCTGATTTGTCGCGCCGAGGCCAAGTAATTCGTGAGGCGTTTCTTGCTGGCCAAATACCTTCCGATATCCGCTTGGCTATTATCAAAGAATATAAAAAATTAGGCCAACGATTAGCAAAGGATAATGGACGAGTAGCAATGGATGAAGCAGTAGACGTCGCTGTTCGTTCTTCTGCAACAGCTGAGGATTTACCTACCGCCTCTTTTGCAGGACAACAAGAGTCATATTTGCATGTTCAAGGTCAAGATGAATTGCTCGACAAAGTTCGTAGTTGCTTTGCGTCACTATTTACAGATCGCGCCATAGTTTATCGCGTTAACAATAAATTCGATCATCTTAAAGTTGCGCTTTCCGTAGGGGTTCAGCAAATGGTTCGTTCGGATGTTGGTTCTGCTGGAGTCATGTTTACTTTGCATACAGAATCCGGTTTTCGCGACATTGTGTTAATCAATTCTTCTTGGGGTTTAGGTGAAAGTGTTGTTAAAGGCAAGGTCAATCCCGATCAATTTCTAGTTCATAAACCGCTTCTAGCTAAAGGATTTCCTTCAATCATCGAGCATCGACTAGGCAACAAAGTTAAAAAAATTATCTACGCAAATCATTCTTCAACTCGCAATTTTCATCCCATGTCAGCATCTAGAACATTATCAGTTGCTGTCAGCGATAAAGAACAAATAAAGTGGTCACTTAAAGATAAGGATATTTTACAATTGGCGCGTTGGGGAGTGGATATTGAAAAATATTTTAGCAAATTACATAAACGTCACACACCCATGGATATCGAATGGGCTCAAGATGGCAGAACCGGCAGACTTTACATTGTTCAAGCTCGTCCTGAAACTATAGTCTCGCAAAAGCGGGGGAATGTGGTTCAAATTTATAAACTTAAAACAAGAGTCAAGCCCATTTTAATTGGAGTTGCTGTGGGCCAAAAAATTGGTGCAGGCTCTGTTCGTAAACTTGCCTCAATTAAAGAAATAACTAAGTTCAAAGCCGGTGAGGTGTTGGTTGCTCGTATGACCGATCCGGATTGGGTACCTATCATGAAGCAAGCTTCAGCCATTATTACCGAGCAAGGCGGGCGCACTTGTCATGCCGCCATAGTCAGTCGCGAATTGGGTATTCCTTGTGTTGTTGGCGTTTCTGGCGCACTCGCCAAGCTTAAGGATGGTGATCAGGTGACCGTCAGTGCTGCAGATGGTGAGATAGGGCACATATATCGTGGAAAAATGGAATACATAGTACAAAATATTAAACTGACACGTCCCAAAAAAATGCCTTGTAAAATAATGATGAACATTGGTAATCCTGATTTGGCTTTTTCTTATTCATCGCTTCCTATCGATGGAGTTGGTTTGGCTCGTATGGAATTTGTATTTACCGAGTCAGTCAAAATCCATCCTATGGCCACATTGAGACCTGATAAACTCGATCAAAGAACCAAACAACAAATTGCCAAGCTTACTGCCGGTTATCCTTCAGCCAAACAATATGTCATTTCATCTCTTGCCGAAGGTATGGCCAAAATTGCATCCGCTTTTTACCCCAAACCGGTCATCGTCCGCTTGTCAGATTTTAAAACCAATGAGTACGCAAATCTCATCGGTGGAAAATATTTTGAACCCAAAGAATCCAATCCCATGTTGGGTTGGCGTGGAGCTTCGCGTTACTATGATTCTAATTATGCTCCGGGTTTTGCCTTAGAATGCTCTGCTATTCGTTATGCTCGCGAAACTCTTGGGCTTGATAACATAATTGTCATGATCCCTTTTTGCCGAACCACGGATGAGGCTGAATCAGTACTTAAAGTTATGAGACAAAATAATTTAGCGCGTGGTAAAAAAAGTCTTAAAGTTTATATGATGGTAGAAATTCCATCTAATATTATCTTAGCAGATCAATTCGCTAAATATTTCGATGGTTTTTCTATTGGCTCCAATGATCTTACGCAATTGACTCTGGGCGTGGATCGCGATTCTTCTCTTGTTAGTCGCATTTATGACGAACGCAATCAGGCAGTCAAAAATATGCTTTCCATGGTAATAAAAATCGCTCGCCAAAAAAAGATTCCAATTGGCATCTGTGGTCAAGCTCCTTCCGACTATCCTGATTTTGCTAAATTTCTAATCAAACAAAAAATTAACTCCATATCTCTTACTCCGGACACGGTAATGAGTATCATGAAAAAGTTAAAAAGCTGATCCGTTGTGCCGTTTCGTTAATATAAAAATACCTCCATAACGGAGATATTTTTTCGTCGTAAGCTAATCTTGCGACCAGTTACTAAAAATAATAAGTCGCATTATTCGCGAACAACGTGGCGGGCCCGAAGGGATTCGAACCCTCGATCTTCACAGTGACAGTGTGACGTGTTAACCAGGCTACACCACGAGCCCATGGCCGCCCATTTTCTAAAAATTGTGCAATGAGCTTAACACGGCTTATTTTTTTTGGCAAGTCTCATCTTGTTCAAAAGCTGGTCAAAATTAGCCAACGTGCTATGCTGTGGATATATGGCATATTGGTTAATGAAAACAAATCCAGATTTATTCAATTGGGAAATGCTCGAGCAAAGTGGCAAGACCCGTTGGGATGGTGTTCGAAATTATCAAGCTCGTAATAATCTTAGAGAAATGAAACCCGGAGATTTGGCTTTTATGTTTCACATGGAACCCGAACCGGGTGTTATTGGAATAATGCGAATTGAATCCGAGGCTTACGATGACCCCACGTCTAGCGAGGGTAATTGGGCTGTTATTGATGTTGCGCCTCTTAAGAAAATGCAACGTCTTGTTAGTTTGGATGAAATTCGTAATACACCGGTTATCAATATCTTGCCTCTTAAAAGTCAACCAAAACTTTCAGTAATGCCCGTGAGCCAAGATCAATGGGATCTCATTTTAAGAATCGGCAAAACAGAAATCTAAATATCATCATCACAAATTTTAAAACCACTCTTAGTCGAGTGGTTTTTAATTGAGAAGACTTGTGCTTGATCAAATCCCTTACTATTCTTTTTGTTCTAATTGAAAAACATTGAGCGGATCGTCAACCATAATATTTAGTTGCTTTATATCTTTTTGAATATTTTTTATTACTGAATTTGCTTGCATTGATTTGATTGGTGGACAATCTTGATCGAATGGTCGATTGTGTTTTGTGTAATAATCATCTAGCTCTAGCAGAGAAGTTTTTAACAAGAACAAAGCTTGCTCTTCTTTTTCATAATGCAGAATATCAAACATCGCGGGCCCGCCAATAAATAGAGGTGAAGGTCTGCATCCACCGCGAATCAAAACTATGATAGGAATCGAGTATTCGTTAGCCCAAGCTATTTCAACGCCACCGCTCCAAATCTGCTCCAAGACACAAACAATCAGAACCGATGTTTTGGTTGTAACAATCTCTCGTTGGTCATAAAACAAGGTTTTTAAATTCGAATTGTTCATTTTTACTGTGTCATACATTTCACAAGGAGTACGCCCACGAATCTGAAGTATTTCTTGGCAGATTTCAGCCAATTTAAGATAAAAAGCTTTGATTTGATCTCTCATATTGCAATCTAATTCTGTCCAAGGTCCACAAATGTACGGCCGTTTCTCATTTTTTTCACAAGTCATTGATTACCTCCTGCTTCGGTTCTTTCGCACAATAGCGCAATTTATCAAAAGTTTCAACCCTTTCGTTGTTTTGACTTTTATTTAGTCGAAGATAATAAATTTTCTCTTATTTAATTTAAGTTTGCAAACTTCCTTTGATCATTTTTCACTTCTCAAGTATTACTCTAGAGGTAGAAATGACAAATTTTAGTTAGTTTAGTAATTAATAGCTATATTAATCCAGTTATTGCCAAATTTTAGTTAAAAAGATAACATTTGTTGCATATGCCCCAACCCATAGATGAACGTCAAGATCGATTAAATCGCCGTGAAGCTCTTATTCAAAAAGGAATCGAGCCATATCCCGCCAAATTCGATAAAACACACTCTCTTGCAGAACTTATCAATGTTAAAGATGGAGATATTGTTTCTATTTGTGGTCGCATAATACTACAGCGTGTTATCGGTAAATTGGCTTTTTATCAACTACAGGATGAATCCGGCCGTCATCAGGTCGGAGTAAAAGTTGATGATGTGGGCATCGAGAATTATCAACTTGTGGATTTTTTAGATCGTGGAGATTTTTTAGGCGTTACGGGTAAAAAAGGGGCTACTAAAACCGGCGAGCCCACGATTTGGGCAACAAACATCAAAATTTTGAGTAAAAGCATTTCTCCGCTTCCTGAAAAATTTCATGGTGTGCAAGATATTGAACTTATCTATCGCCATCGCGAAATGGATTTAGTAGCTAATCGTGAGTCTTTTGAACGTTTTAAGTTGCGATCAATTTTTCTTTCCAATTGTCGTCGCTATCTTGAAGATAACGGTTTTTTGGAGGTCGAAACGCCAATTCTTACATCAATCGCAACCGGTGCTGCCGCCCGTCCGTTTCTCACTCATCACAATGATTACGATATTGATATGGTTTTGCGTATTGCTCCCGAGACATATCTCAAAAGATTGATTGGTGGAGGTTTTGAACGCGTTTTCGAGACCGCTAAATGTTTCCGCAATGAAGGTTCTGATCCATCGCACCATCAAGAGTTCACTCAAATAGAATATTATGTCGCTTACAAAGATTACGAGTGGAACATGAATTTTACGGAAAAATTATTGCGCGATGTTTTACAAAAAACTTTTGGTAAATTGCAGTTTGAGGTAATAGGCAAAACCGGCTCAACTCATATTATTGATTTATCACAGCCCATTCCTCGCTATTCTATTACGGATTTGATTAAACAAAAAACTGGCATTGATGTGCTAGAATTTGAAGAAGCTAAAGAGTTAGCCAAAGTTGTGGAATCAAAAAATCTTATTGTCGAAGATATTTATAAAAAAGGCATTGGCACGCTTATAGATGAATTATATAAACGCACTGTTCGTCCGGATTTAATCGCCCCTTGTTTTATCACCAAGCACACAACAGAAATGAAGCCCTTAGCTCGTCGCAACAACCAAGATCCTCGTTTGGCCGATAGCTTTCAATTGGTAATCGCGGGCTGGGAAGTTCTCAACGCTTATTCAGAGCTAGTGGACCCTATCGATCAATCTGAACGCATGGCACGTCAAGCCGAGTTTCGCGCCGCTGGAGATGAAGAAAGTTTTGAGTTGGATGAGGATTATATTCGCGCTATGGAAATGGGTTTTCCGCCTATCACCGGTTGGGGCATGGGTATTGATCGCATATTCGCTCTTCTAACTGGCCAATCAAACCTTCGCGACATTATTTTCTTCCCCATAATGAAACCGGAAAACCAGCCATAATTAACGATTAACAATTCTTGATTATCGATGCAGGAATCGCTATCGCGATATTTACATATGAAGCAAAATTTTATTACTGATAAAAGTTATGCATTCGCTTTGGCAATTATTCAAGCTCATATTTATTTAACTAAAGAAAAAAATAATTTATAATTGCACGACAGTTATCATCGTTAATTGTTTAATTGGTAATCGGTAATTTCTATGAAACGAACTAAAGAGGATTTTGTTTGCGAAAAATGTGGTATCATAGTAATTGGCAACGGCTACACCAATCATTGCCCAGCATGTCTTTGGTCCAAGCACGTTGATGATATTCCTGGCGATCGTTCGATCGAATGTGGAGGAATGATGCAACCCATTGGAGTCGAAGTAAAGCACGGTGAAATTTCGCGTGTAATTCATAAATGCGTAAAATGTGGTTTCGAACGTCCGGCTCCTGTTTTAACACAAGACAATCACGAAGAACTTATTCGTATTTCGGTTCAGGATCCTCGCAACAACTAACCAAAATTATTCGAAAACAAAAAATCCTTCAAAGTTTTGAAGGATTTTAAGCAATTTTTTCCAAAACTTACTGTTTGAATTTTGGAATTGTAAAAGTGCATTTTGAGTAGTCAAAACATTTTCTAATTGCATCAAAACTCCAATCACATTTCTCTACATTGACTCGTAATCTTTCTGTGTTGCGATTGATAGCTGATGCATCATGATCGGTTTCCCAAAAACAATTCGGATCTGTTTGATGAAACCATTTTTCCGCCGATTCTTTAGTTAATTTGTATTCTCCGGGAACTGTTCCAGTTGGTAGTGCAATGAAACAAGCGGAAACATCCGTTGTATTAGTCGCCTTGCTGTATCGAGGTAATTCGGGGCAGATTATTCCCAGCTTGTCAGATTCAATCTTTCCGTCCAACTTTCCTTTTACTTTGAGCGCGTTACTTTGTCCAAAAAATTTTTGCAAGTTTTGCGTGGTCATAGGCAAAAGTATTGGATCTTCTTCTTTAACAAATGATTGCGTAATTTTTTCATCATTACGCAAGGATAAGTTGGTAGAAAGAGCGAGAGTTGGAGACGAGTTTAGACTCGCTATTTGTGCCGTGGTTTGTTTGTATCCGTTTTCGTCTAAATACCAAACTCCGATAGCGATAAACATAATTATCATGCCCAAGGTACAATAAGCTAAAAAAGTGTAAAGGTCGATCTTATTAGCAGAGTTTTGTTTTTGCGGAATTTTTGGCAAAAGGGCTTGCCTTGACGGTTCAGTTTCTTTATCTCGTGACTCATCTTCTAAGCTTTGTGGCTTTGTTGTAATCGGATCTTCTAAGTGTTCTAACTCTTTTGGTTCTTCTGTTGAAGGCAACTGATTCGATTCATCTGAATCTTCTCGGCTTTGCGCTACATTTTGCAGGTCTAATTCATGATTGTATTGCTTCACCTGAACAATGCAGGCCGTGATATTAATATCCGAGTTTTTAGACTCAAATTTTGCTTCTTCTATTCGTGCTTTGATAATTTTTTCAGCACGATCTTGAATTTGAATCTCTTCGCCTATTTTAGCATCCGAAATTTCATATTCTGCCAGTATAATATTTTTATCAGTTCCAGGAATCGTTGAAATAACGGCTTTTAGAGGATTGCTTGACTGCGTCGGAACCAGGCTGACCCTTGCTTGGTTTGCGGGAGCGGGCGAGAGGTCATTTTGACTTAGCTCCAGCTCAACACTTGCTCGCAAAGATTGGCCAAAAATATTATTACTTCCGCTAACCTTTTTAACAATGGCGCGTCTTATTGCTGTGCAACTTGTTTGCGCCTCAATTTGCTCTATAATATCGATTTCCGATCCCGGATCCAAGTGTGGCAAATAAAAGATCAAATGCATTTTATTGATTCTGTTGATCAGTCTGGCTTGAACAGTTTTACCACTTCCGAAAAATACAATAACATCGTCATTTGAGCCTATGTTCATTTTGGTATTCCTTTTGTCTAAAGGGCCTTTTTTGTGTTTTTATTTTGCTCTATAGAATATCAAAAATTATCATATTTTGCCTCAAATGTCAATCCCTTGTACAGTTAACCTCTAAGGGTAACTATCTAGGCATCTAAGGGTAACTAAGG
>CAZLVV010000007.1:0-34511 GCA_964563385.1 uncultured Gammaproteobacteria bacterium | reverse complement strand
TTGCCCGATAATCCGGGTGTTTATCTGATGAAAAACATTAAAAATGAGATTATCTATGTGGGTAAAGCCACTTCATTAAAAAATCGAGTTAATTCTTATTTTACGGGTCCGCGCGATCCAAAAATCTTAAAACTAGTTCAAGATATTGCGACAATTGATTATGTAGAACAGCCAACAGCGATCGAAGCTTTATTTTTGGAGGCTAATCTTATCAAAAAATATAAACCTTTTTATAATATCCGTGAGAAAGATGATAAAAGCTATTCTTATTTGGTTATCACTAATGAAGACTTTCCGCGACCATACGTTCTTCGCGCCACGGATCTGGATGAACGAGCAGTAAAAAAATATAAAGCTGTTTATGGACCTTTTACTTCGTCAAGCGCAGTAAAAAATGCTTTAAAAATCATTCGCAAAGCAATTCCTTGGTCAACTTGTGTGCCCGGACAAAAACGCCCTTGTTTTGATTATTCGTTAAAAAAATGCCCCGGTGTCTGCGTTAATCTGATCTCAAAAAAAGATTATGCAAAAATTATACGCGACTTAATGGCTTTTTTTGATGGGCGTAGGCCGGAGCTTGTGAAACGTTACCGACGCGAAATGCAATCGCTTGCTAAGCAACAAAAATTTGAACAAGCTACTATATTGCGTAATCGTTTGTTTGCTTTAGAGCACATACAAGACATGGCCACACTTGCCAAAGATGATCGTAAACTACCTGATGATTATCAGCATAATCCGGTTATAGGTCGAGTAGAAGGATATGATATTTCTAATATATCCGGCACATCGGGAACAGCTTCAATGGTTGTTTTTCGCAGAGGAGCTTCGGAAAAAACTTTGTATCGTAAATTTCGCCTGCGAACTATTATTGGACAAGATGATTACGAATCTTTGCGCGAAGTTTTACGCCGACGTTTTACTCATCGCGAAACTGGATGGGAATGGCCGGATTTAATTTTAATAGACGGAGGCAAAGGCCAGGTTAATGTGGCTTTGGAAATCGTATCAAAATTAGATTCCTCCAAAACCATACCAGTGATCGGAATTGCTAAAGGTCCAACACGAAAAAAACAAGAGCTGATTATACCTCCGGTTTTTGAAGGATTAAGGCCTCAACTAGAAAAACATCTTGACATACTTGTTCAAATTCAAGACGAATCTCATCGTTTTGCTATTTCTTATCATCGTAAATTGAGATCAAAAATTAACAAAAACCGTTAACTAGCAAATTAAGTTACTAACTTTTGTTAGCAACCGAAATCTATCAAGATGATTGAATTTTAATATTGACGCGATTGTTAATTCGTGATTGTATAATTGCGGTTCTTTGAAAATAGAGGGAAATAATAATGGAGAAAAGCGAACATGAAACCAGGATGCAAGAAATACTGGAATATTTGGCAACACTACAAATTGAAGAATGGATGATTTTAAGACTAGCGTCCATGATAGAAAAATGTTTTACCAATAATTCAATTAAAGCGCTGAAAGCTTTTGTTGCTAATGAATGGAGTCCTAGCGATATTTTTCATTGGCTGACCAATAATTTAAGTTTTCATAAGATCAATCCCTATTGGTCGGATTCTTTTGATCATATCTTTTTTATGGAGAGTTTGCTGATAAAGACAGGTTTAAGTAAAAAAATAGCGCACAGCATGGTGATAACTCAAGCTTGGATCTTTTGGATATCACCGGTTGATTTGGAAACAGCTGTCAAAACATTTTTGAAACTTGGTTATGATGAAGAAATTATTAAACATATTGCAAATCAAATGCCTCATATGTTTCATATGCCGGCTACTGAAATAATTGATGAATGCAAAAGAGCTTCAATGGCACAAAGAGGATTGTTGTGGAATACTAAATTGAATACTGATTATCAACTAGTAAAAAACCCAACTCCATCGTTTCATACACGCGAAACTGGTGGTTATCGCGCTTATAAGATTCTAAAAACTTCTGTTGCTACTAAAACGACTTCGGTGGTCGAGAAAAAGAAAACGGAAAATGCCGTTGACAAAACGAAAGTATTAGCGGAAACACGAACCGAAACATCAAGACCAAAGAAAACTAGATTTAAACCTCTAAAAACATTTAGGCCAGAATTAACTCCGGAGATTATTGAAAAAATAAAGAGCAGTGAAATTAAAGCGATAATCCATCTTGCCGAAACATCAAGACCAAAGAAAGCTAGATTTAAGCCTCTAAAAACATTTAGGCCAGAATTAACTCCGGAGATTATTGAAAAAATAAGGAGGAAAAAGATTAAAGCAATAATCTATCTTGATAAAGAAACCGAATTCGAAAACGAATCTTCAGTATCAGAAGATCTAATATCAACAGATGAATCATCACTAGGAGTTTACAAGCCAAACCTTGAACCACTTCCGCAAAAACCTGTAAAAAAACGAAATAGCAATGCTCGCAGTATCGGAAAAATTACAGTGGATGATGTGGCTCCAACGTTAGATATTAAACGCATGCAAGCACTAATAGAATCTTCAGCCAAAGAAAAAGAAGACAAGGCATGGAAAAAATTTTTGGAACAAAATGGCTGGCTCAAAGATAAAGCTTCTAATCAATATCAAGTTTGTTTGATCTTGGCGCGCTGGTTGCCAATTAATGTTCTGGTAGCGCCTTATCATCTGGAAATGAAAGGCGCGCAGAGCAATAAATTATGTTTTTGGATAAAAGTTCTAAAAAGCAAAAAAATCCAAAAACTACTATTAATCCCTCCAGAAACAATAGAAATTCGCTTGTTCGCTTTACGTAAAATTGGAAGAAATTTCTTAAAGGAACCCAAATGGCTACTCTTGCCATGGGAGACTTTATCGGAATGCGAACTCCGCTACCGCATCAATGAAATTGAAGCGCGCGGAAAAAAAGCGCATCTCAAGCCGTACATAAAAATGCTACTTGAGCCAGATAGAACCAGATTTTTGGAATGCGTGGATTCATTCATTGAACTAATCGAAAGGCGCGATACTTTGCTTTTGCATAATTTGCGCAACAAAAATGAGGAAGATGAACCAATTTACGATCGATTGGAAAATATTGATATCATTACTCCCGCAGAACTGCGAATCAGGCTATTGGCCAGATAATTTCCCCGCGATTTATGCGGGGATTTTTTAACTAAAAAAATTTTGTGAAAAATTGATATTTTAATTATTTGCGAAGTATACGTTTAAGATATTGACCAGTATAACTTTTGGCAACTACAGCGACATCTTCAGGAGTGCCTTCGGCAACAATTTGACCACCCCTATCCCCTCCTTCGGGACCCAAATCTATTATCCAATCCGCTTGTTTGATTACATCAAGATTGTGTTCGATTACTATAACCGTGTTGCCACGATCCACTAACTTATGCAAAACTTCGAGCAGTTGCCTTACATCTTCAAAATGCAAGCCGGTTGTTGGCTCGTCTAAAATATAGACAGTATGACCCGTATCACGTTTGGAAAGCTCGGACGAAAGTTTAACGCGCTGAGCTTCGCCACCAGATAATGTATTGGCCGGCTGACCAAGCTCAATGTATCCAAGACCAATTTCTTTTAAAATTTTGGTGCGATCATGAATTTGAGGAATGTCTCTAAAAAATTCATCAGCCTCTTCGACATTCATTTTGAGAATGTCATAGATATTTTTATTGCGATATTTTACTTCCAGAGTCTCACGATTAAATCTACGCTCTTTGCAAATTTCGCAAGGCACATAAACAGTTGGTAAAAAATGCATTTCAATGGCAATTTGTCCATTGCCCTCACAATGTTCACAACGACCTCCGGGGCGATTAAACGAAAAACGCCCAGGTTTGTATCCACGCATACGAGCATCCGGAGTCAAAGAATAAAGCTCGCGAATAGGAGCCCACATGCCAGTATAGGTAGCAGGATTGGAGCGAGGAGTGCGCCCGATTGGCGACTGATCCACGTCGATAATTTTATCAACTAATTCCAAACCTTTTATGGAACCATGCGAAGCCGGAATGACCTCGGACCCATAGAGCTTTTTAGCCAAAGCTCGATATAATATATCTATTACTAATGTAGATTTGCCGGATCCGGATACTCCGGTAACACAAACGAAACGTTTAAGAGGAATCTTGACATTAATATTTTTGAGATTGAATGCTGAAGCTTTTTTAATTTCCAGCCAATTTTTTGGTTCACCGCGTCGCTTTACTGGCTTGGGAATATATTTATCGCCACGCAGATAAGCGCAAGTAATGCTATTTTTATCATTTAAAATCTCGGGCATTGGACCGGCTGTGATGATCTTGCCACCGTGCTTGCCGGCTCCTGGGCCAAAATCAACTAAATAATCAGACGCGGAAATTGTATCTTCATCGTGCTCAACTATGATGATCGAATTGCCAGAATCCCGTAACTTTTCTAAAGTTTCAACAAGCTTGGCATTATCTCGCTGATGCAAACCGATAGTGGGCTCATCTAGGACATAAAGAGCGCCAACCAAACCGGAACCGATTTGAGAAGCCAAACGGATACGTTGAGCCTCGCCACCAGAAAGAGAACCGGCTATGCGATTAAGAGTGAGATAATGTAATCCCACATCTTGCATAAATTGTAGGCGCGCTAAAATCTCTTTCATGATTGGTTTGGAAATCATTGACTCAACTTCGTTTATTTTGAGATTTTTGAAAAAATTTAAAGATTCTTCGATGGTGAGAGATGTAACATCAACTATGCTTTTTCCATTGATAAGAACATTTAAGGCTTCTTTGCGCAAACGAGCACCGTTGCAAGAAGCGCAAATTTCGTCAGAATAAATCCAAACCGTCCCAAGCCCATTACAAGCTTCACAAGCGCCGTAGGGAGAGTTGAAAGAGAATAAACGGGGCTCAATTTCGGGAAAAGCAAAATCATGCTCTGGACAAGCAAAGCGAGCTGACATTAATTTTTCACTACCATCGTCTAAAACTGCAATAACCGTATCATCAGCGCGATCAAGAGCAATTTCCACGGCTTCAACAAGGCGAGATCGCAATGGTTGATTGTTTTTTATGGGCCAAGCCAAAGGAATATGATCCACTACGAGCTCAATATTGTGACGTTTGTAACGGGCTAATGGCACACGTTCGCGTAATGGATAAATTTTTCCGTTAATGCGCACTTCCGCAAAACCGGATTCATAAGCTTGTTGAAGGAGTTGATAATATTCGCCCTTACGACCGCGAACTATGGGCGCGAGAATGATTATTTCATTGGAGCTTTGGGCATTTTTGCGTGTTTTAATGAATTCTGGCTTGGTATGAATTTCAATAGTTGTTTGCAAAACCACATCAGCTATTTCATCAACAGTCATTTTACGAATTGGCTCACCGCCTATTGGGCAATGCGGTTTACCAATGCGAGCATAAAGAACACGCAGATAATCATATATCTCGGTAATAGTGGCGACCGTGGAACGTGGATTGACAGAATGCGCTTTTTGATCAATGGAAATTGCTGGCGAAAGACCCTCAATTTCGTCAACATCAGGTTTTTTTAATTGGCCTAAAAATTGACGCGCATAAGCGGAAAGAGATTCCACATAACGACGTTGCCCTTCGGCAAAAATAGTATCAAACGCCAAAGAAGACTTGCCAGATCCGGAAAGCCCTGTGAAAACGACCATTTTATTGCGAGGAATCTCGAGATCAATATTTTGCAAATTATGCTCGCGAGCGCCTTTGATAATTATTGAATTTTTCATAAACTATAGCGCGAATTACAAATGATTTACTTTTTACTTTATTATAAGAAGATAAAATTAATGATGGGCTATAACTTTATAAATAATTTTACGGTTTGTGAGAATCCGTGATTCATAAGAAACCCAAAATCAGCATCAAAAATTGATGCGACGGTGTGCTTTGAATAGCAACCATGATGACGAATTTAACAGTAAATATAACTTTTGTCGAGATTCTAAGGCTTCCTTAAGAAATATGCCTTTTATACTTAGCTAAAAACAGACAAATTATATTGTTGGACTTGATTGATGTTATGAATTATAATGATTTTTACTATGCGAAAAATCATTTATTTGGCGAGCTGTGTCACAATGTTTGCCATAATTTTTTATGCTTCAAGCGCACTGGCAGCCACACCGCAAGAAATAATCAATAATGCATTATCCGAATACAATACGGATAAGGGTTTGAATATCACAGGTGATATGTTAGTGGAAGTAAAAGAAAATATTACCGACAAAGCTTATCAAGACGGTCCGGAACATGCGGTTTTTGATATACAATTTAATCAGAGATCGCTTTCACTTAATGCTGAAGGTGAGCAAAACAATGAAGGATATCTACGGCTTAAAAAATTCTTAATTGAAGATAATACGCATGAATTTGCCATAACAGAGCCTTTAACTGTTTTTTGGCGCGTCGTATATCCGTATATGTACATAAAATTGGATAAATTGCCCGAGCCGATGACTCAATCGTTAAAAGAAAATAATTTTGATCTTGAAATATTTACTCAAAAATGGTTGCGCATGGAGGCTTCAGAACAAAACACGCCGGCAGAAATATTATCGATGCTGCATTCGGATGATATGGATCCAACAAAAAAAATAATGGATATGTTTAAAGAATTGGGCGATAAAAAATTTTTGCAAGTTTTGCGAACGGAAAAGAAGTATAAAAATGAAGCTGGCGATGACATGATTCGTGTTAGAATCGGCATCAATCGTGGCGTATTGTATCAAGAATATCAGAAAGAACTACGTGAAGCTTATAAAATAAGCAAATATTCGGATAGAATGACCGCAATAAAAACCGCGCGTGACGAATACAATCAAAACCTTAAAGACGCGTCCGAATTGCATATGGCAGGGAATTTAAATTTAACGACCAATCGCTTAGAAAGAATAGAGTTTGGTTTGATTCAAACTAAAAATAAAGAATCTTGTGATTGGAATGATGATTGGAGTAAAAAAACCTGCAAAAAAATAGGCACTTCAACAGTAAGACTTCAGACCGGAATTTGGTTTAATACGCCGAATCATACACCGATAGAAATTCCATATAATGCTTTGAATATGGAAGATAGCGTGCTATCGCTACTGAATCTCAATCCCTAAATTGCAATAAATAACAAAAATTACTCCAAATAAGGAGTAATTTTTATAACTAACTTATATCAATATTGGCAGTGTAGATAATTGCGCAAAAATGCTATTGGCTAAATCTTGAAAGATTTTAGCCTATCAGGTAAGCTTTGACCACAATAATCACAGTGCTTTATTCATAAGCACAACTCATTATTTAATTGGGAGAGGTCGCATAGTGGTCTAGTGCACTCGCTTGGAAAGCGAGCATACCGCAAGGTATCGAGGGTTCGAATCCCTCTCTCTCCGCCATTCAAAAAACCACCTATAAATGGTGGTTTTTTGATTGATAATATCTTTTAGGTAAAGTTAGAATATTTTTTGAGGGAGTCTAAATGCAATTTTTAATCGTCGCCTGTAGAAGAAATTTGGAAAGAAATGCGAGCGAGATTGCGACGAAATCCCTATCTAAACCCAAGCTGAACCACCCTCGTTTCGAGGAGCAAATTGGGTGGAACAATCATTTACAAAAGTGCAATAATCTAGTATCTTTTAGCTGGAAATACAAAGATAAAAAACTAAAAGACTTACCTGATATTAAATAAATATATGGCAACCAATCAAGTAAAATCAAAACAACGAGTTAGGGATCACGGCGAAGTATTTACCCCTGATTTTATCGTGAACGATATGCTTGATTTGGTTAAAAATGAAACTGAACGAATTGATTCTCGTTTTTTGGAACCAGCCTGTGGTGATGGCAATTTTTTAGCTCCAATATTAAAAAAAAAATTAGAAGTAGTAGAAAAAAAATATAAATCAAGTCAAATTGAGTTTGAGAGAAATGCTGTTCTAGCTGTAAGTAGTATTTATGGAGTTGAGTTATTATATGATAATGTTTTAGCTTGTATTAATAGGCTTTATACAATTGTTGAAGATCTTTATTTAAAATTATATAAAAATAACTGCAAAGATGATTTTAAAAAAAGTATTAAATTTATACTAAATCGTAATATTCTACATGGAGATGCTTTAAGTTTGAAAACTGCTGATAATAAAAAATATATAGTTTTCTCAGAATGGTCTCTTGTTAATAGTAACTTTATAAAAAGAAGAGATTTTGAATATAGAGAGTTGGCTGATTTTGATCAAAAAAAACCAACCCTTTTTTCTATAAGAGAAACATCTGATACAGGAGAAGTTGTATTTTCACCTATGCCAGTAAAAGAGTTCCCATTAAAACATTATCTCAAGTTAAACTATGAAGACATTGAATAATCACAACCCAGATGTTCTTTCTTGTTTGGCAAATTTAAGCAGTGATGAGGTGTTTACTCCTCCCAAGCTTGCAAATGATATATTAGATTTGCTGCCCACAGAAATATGGAGTGATAAAAATGCTACATTTTTGGATCCAGTCTCTAAATCAGGTGTATTTTTAAGAGAAATTGCCAAAAGATTATTAGAGGGACTCAAAGATGAAATTCCTGATATTAACAAAAGGATAGATCATATTTACAAAAACCAAATATTTGGAATAGCAATTACCGAACTTACCTCTCTACTTTCTCGTAGAAGTTTGTATTGTTCAAAGCACGCAAATGGTAAATACTCAATAGTTAGTTTTGAAGATAAGGAAGGAAATATTTTTTTTGATAATATTAAACATAGTTGGAAAAATGGAAAATGTTCTTATTGTGGGGCTAGTCAATCAGAATATGAGCGTGATGAAAGTCTTGAATCTCATGCTTACCAATTTATTCACAATAATTTACCTCATAAAATTAAAAATATGAAATTTGATGTAATAATTGGCAATCCTCCTTATCAATTAAGTGATGGTGGTGCTCAAGCTAGTGCTATGCCAATTTATAACAAGTTTGTAGAACAAGCCAAAAAGCTTAATCCAAAGTATTTAACTATGATTATTCCTAGTCGTTGGTTTAGCGGAGGAAAAGGACTGGATAGATTTAGGAGTGAAATGCTTAACGATAATAGAATTAGAGTTTTGCATGATTATCTTAATGCTTCTGAATGTTTCCCTGGAATAACTCTTGAAGGTGGAGTTTGTTATTTTCTTTGGGATAGAGATAATCTTGGATTGTGTAAAGTATCCACTCATTCAGAAGGGAAAATAACTTCTAAATTAGAAAGACCACTTCTAGAAAAAGGAATAAATATCTTTATAAGATACAACCAAGCTTTATCTATTTTTCATAAAGTTAAATTAAAGAAAGAAGATTCTTTTAGGACAATTGTTAGCTCAAGAAAACCTTTTGGTTTGGCTACAAATTTTTCTAATTTTAAAAACCAACCTTTTATTGACAGTATAAGATTATATGCTTTTAAAAAAATAGGTCATATTGATAAAAATAAAATATTAATTAATGAAAATTCAATTAATAAGTATAAAGTGTATATTTCTATGGCCTATGGTTTAGGAGGTAATTTTCCATCAAATGTTATTAATATTCCTTTTCTGGGAGAGAAGAATACTTGTTGTACAGAAACATATTTATTAATTGGACCTTTTGATAGTAAAAAAGAAGCTGAAAATGTTATTTCTTATATAAAAACAAAGTTTTTTAGGTTATTAGTTTTATTGGCCAAACCTACCCAACATGCTACAAATAAAGTTTACCAATTTGTCCCAATGCAAGACTTTTCACAATCTTGGAGCGATGAAAAACTTTATAAAAAATATAATCTTACACAAGATGAGATTGATTTTATAGAGTCTATGGTTAGACCAATGGATTAATAATAAAGAATTTAAAAATAGTTTATGAGTAAAGATTTTTTTCCAGCTAAACCAGAAATAACTCCAATTATTTATGCTTATGAATTAATTGGTGTTGCTTCGCATAAAGGATTGCTAAAAGTTGGTTATACCACTAGAGATGCTGAAGAGAGAATTAAAGAACAATTAGGTACTGCTAAAATTAAATATAAAACAGTGTTAATTGAAAATGCTGTTAGAAATGACGGAACAGCTTTTACTGATCATGATGTGCATCAATATTTAAAAAAGAAAGGTATTACAAGAAAAGATGGGGAATGGTTTAAGTGTTATTTAAAGGATGTCAAATCAGCAATTAATGATATCAAAGAGCGTAAGTTTAGTATCGAAACTCGTGATTTGAATTTTGGAATGCGTCCTGAACAAGAAGAAGCAGTTCAAAAAACAGCAGAGTATTTCAAAAATTATAAAAAAGAGAACCCTAATAAAACACCGCATTTTCTTTGGAATGCGAAAATGAGATTTGGTAAAACATTTACTGCCTATCAATTAGCCAAAAAAATGGGTTGGACTAAGATTTTAGTTTTAACTTTTAAACCAGCTGTAGAAAATGCTTGGCATGAAGACCTTATGAGACATGTTGATTTTGAAGGTTGGCAATTTGTTTCTTCTTCAGAAAGTGCTTTGCATTATCAAGAAATTGATAAAAATAAACCTTTTGTTTGTTTTGGATCATTTCAAGATTATTTAGGGAGAAATAAATTGGGAGGAATAAAAGTAAAAAATGAATGGGTCCATACTATTAACTGGGATTGTATAATTTTTGATGAATATCATTTTGGAGCTTGGCGCGAAACCTCCAAAGATCTTTTTGGTAAAGATGAAGATGCTGAGCAAGAGTTGAAACTTGCTATTAAGGTAGAAACTGAAGGTTTAAATGAAGAAGATAAAATTGATCACTTTGAAAATATTTTACCAATTACTTCTTATCATTTTTTATATTTGTCAGGAACTCCTTTTAGAGCTATTAGTTCTGGCGAATTTATCGAAGAACAGATTTACAATTGGACATACTCAGATGAACAAAATGCTAAGGAATCTTGGAATGATAAAAATGGACCAAATCCTTATGCATCATTACCTAGAATGGTTATGATGACCTATCAGTTACCTGATTCAATTATAGATATTGCAAATCAAGGTGAATTTAATGAATTTGATATAAATGAATTTTTTTCTGCATCGGGTAAAAAAAGGGGGGCAAAATTTAAACATGTAGATGAAGTGCAAAAATGGCTTGATTTGATCCGTGGATCATTTTTAGAGACAGCCATAGACAATCTCAAACTCGGAGCTAAAAAACCACCAATGCCTTATTCGCACGTAGAGCTTTTAAATATTTTAAATCACACTATTTGGTTTCTGCCTTCAGTTGCTTCGTGTGAAGCGATGGCAAATTTACTAAAAGAAAAACAAAATATTTTTTATAAGGATTACAAAATTATAGTAGCTGCAGGAAATGTTGCTGGCATAGGAATAAAAGCCTTACCACCAGTTTTAGAAGCAATGAATGATCCATTAAAATCTAAAACAATTACTTTGACTTGTGGTAAACTTTTAACTGGCGTAACAATAAAACCTTGGACTGGAATTTTTATGCTTCGTAGTTCTTCATCACCAGAAACTTATTTTCAAGCCGCTTTTCGTGTGCAGTCTCCATGGACTATTAAAAATCCAGATAATAAATCTCCTAACAAAGAAGAAATTATAAAAAAAGAATGTTATGTTTTTGATTTTGCTCCAAACAGAGCTTTACGACAAATCGCTGAATATAGTTGCCGTTTAAATGTAAATGAGAACAATCCGGAAACGAAAGTAGCAGAATTTATAAATTTTTTACCTGTTTTAGCTTACGATGGAAGTGCCATGAAACAGATTGATGCAGCAGGAATTTTGGATATGACAATGAGTGGCACGACAGCAACACTTTTAGCTCGTCGCTGGGAAAGTGCTTTACTTGTCAATGTTGACAATGAAACTTTAAAGCGATTAATGAACAATAAGATTGCAATGGACGCACTAATGAGTATTGAAGGGTTTAGAAGCCTAAATCAAGATATCGAAACTATTATTAATAAATCAGAATCCATTCAAAAAATCAAAAAGAGAATAAATAATAAAGAACTAACTAAAAAACAAAAAAAAGAGTTGAGTGAAGAAGAAAAAGAATACAAGAGCCTTCGAAAACAAGTTCAAGAAAAACTAATAAAATTTGCAACAAGAATTCCTGTGTTTATGTATCTTACGGATTACAGAGAAAGAACTTTAAAAGATGTAATCACGAAACTTGAACCAAAATTATTTAAAAAAGTTACTGGTTTAGCTCAAAAAGATTTTGAATTATTAGTTAGCCTCAATGTTTTTAATAGTACTCTAATGAACGACGCAGTTTATAAATTTAAAAGATATGAAGATGATAGTTTGGAATATGCAGGAATAAATAAACACGAAAGTGAAAAAGTTGGTCTTTATGATACTGTTATTTCTCAAAAAGAATATAAAGAAAAAACTAAAGATATTTTTGTGAATAATTCAGCGAGCTAGTAGTACTTACTGTATACATCCTATTTTTTAATATAAAACCATATCAATCACTCAAAAAACCACCGTTTATCGGTGGTTTTTTGGTTGTTGATAATTGTTTTATAAAAGCTCTTCTATGTTGGCCTTGGATCGTAATTCCTGAATATGTGAGAGTAAAACTTGTTGTTGTTTTTGCTGAATAACAAAAGACTTAAATTGATCAAGGATTTCTTCAAGCGGAGGAATTTCATCGGCTAAAGCGGTTTTTTGTTGTTCGTACATGGCGTTAATCTCTTCATCAGTGGCATCAATTTCCTTTAGATTCAGAGTTTGTTCAATATAAGTTTGAACTAACACATCAGAAGCCACAAGCTTACGAAAATCATCTTCTGTTATATTTTGTTGAGTTAAAGCCTCCTGATATTTAGCAGGGTCTTCAAATTGACCTTTAATCATTTCTACTTGAGCATCAACAGCCTCATCAGTAATTTGAGTATTAGCGTTTATGGCCGCTTGTTTGATTAAAGCATTGGAAACAAGCATATTCAAAGCTTGATCGCGTAATTGCAAGCGTTGTTCATCCGTAAGCGTGGTTGGATCAATACCCTGCCCGATTAAGATCTGCATTTCGGATTTTTGCAAATCCGCGCCCTTGATTTCTTCATCATTAACGCGAGCTACCACTTCTGGCAAATCTGCTTCAACAAACTGTTGAGGCTCTATTTGTTGCTGATTTATAGTGAACAATTCGTCGACTGTTTTGGACTCCGTTGTTTTGCCTATAGTAAAATAGTAAATTGCTCCGATGGCCGAAATTAGGGCAATTACTCCGGTGATAATAAATGTTTTTTGTTGTACTGTCATAAAATATTATTTTATTATTTCAGTTTTCAAGAGATTCTGCCGACTACAGGATCCCTGCATATTGAAAATACTGATTATTTTTTACAAAGTTTTGTTATAATACACCCTTTGCATCAAACTTGCCAACTTTGCCAAATAAAAGACAGGCTATTTAGCCTGTCTCCTGAAAAAAGAAAGATTACAAACTTAATTCAGAGTCAATGATTTGTTTGAAAGAATCAAACGGAAGAGCTCCAGGAACCAATCGACCATTGACAAATGTAGCAGGGGTACCATTAACTCCGGCCATGGACCCTTCACTCAAATCTTCTGCAACACGCGAGGCTTTTTCGCCACTATCCAAACAATTATTAAATTTCGCTGTATCTAATTTAAGATCAGCTGCTGCTTGCTTCCATTTATCAACACTCATGGTTCCGGCGGCATTTGCTTGGAAGATAATATCATACATTTCCCAAAATTTTCCTTGATCGGAGGCGCACTCTGATGCTTCGCCAGCTTTTTGAGCTTCATCATGGAAAGATAAGGGGAAATGACGATAAACTATTCTTACATCTTTTGGATAAGTTTCTTTAATTTGCTTCATTGTTTCATAATGGCGACCGCAGAAGGGGCATTCAAAATCAGAATATTCGATTATAGTAACCTTGGCATTTTCATTACCCCAGATATGATCTCGAGCCGGATCCACCGGAGCCGAATCTGCTAAAGGAGGTTGAGCTACATCATCGGCCAACGGCTGATTGGCTGTTGGATCTTTTACGGTTGGTTGATTGGTTTGCGCCAATGCGCCAAAGCTTTTGCCTGACATGAGAAAATTAAGAATAAACACCAGAGCAAGTGTGGACATGACGGCTATACCGGCTATTAATCCGAGGGTAAAAGTCATCTTGGGATTGGAATCCCAGATACTTTGTTCGTTTTTGGATGTATTTTCCATAAGGATAATTGTGGATAAATTTTTAGATAACTAGTTTATTTTTCAATAATTGCGAATTAAAGTCAACTCAAGAATTACTAACCGCCAATTTAAGTCAATGGCTTTTAGATGTTAGCTAATTGCTAGCAAGAGCAGAATCAAGAATTGAACGCCAAGCAGTAGCGCTCATGGCGCCAACAGTAACCGTATTGTTTATGTAAAAAGTTGGTGTGGAATTGAGGTTAAATGACATGGCTTCTTGAAAATCTTTTTCTATCAATGACATATATTTTCCACTGTTGTAACAATCCTCAAACATCTCGTTGTTTAAACTTAGTTGCTCCGCGAGTGACAAAAAATAAGAAGCGGGGTTAGACGCATATTGCCATGCGTCTTGTGTGGCAAAAAGCTGATCCGCATATTCCCAAAATTTTCCCTGCTCATTAGCGCAACGACCGGCTAAAGCCGCGGACTTTGTATTGGGATGAATTTGTATCAGGGGCATATCGTTCCAAATAAAGCGAACACGATCTTGATACTCAAGACGAATCGGCTCCAAAGCCTGTTCCGCTACCCGACAAGCAGGGCACTGAAAATCGCTGTAAATACGAACTGTAACTTTAGCATCAGCCGGACCGAAACTTGGGTTTTGATTGTCATCAAAAGAAACACTGCTATCTACAACGCTTTGACTGCCTTTGACATCGGATAAAATTGCCCAACCAAGCCCGCCAAAAATAAAAACCAGCAATATGCCAGCGCCGATTAAAAAATATTTTTTTATTTGTTCTTCGGAATTCATAAGTTTCTATTGTAATTATACGCAATAAAGCGGTCAAGTATTTCATAATTTAACATCCACACGAAGGATGTCAATTATTTAATTTAATTTACTTATCCTAGCGGAGGTTAATACTTTTGTTATCAGCCAAATACCAAAACCGATCAAAAATATGAGCGACCATTGGGTGGGAGTAAGATGGAAATATCGGATATCTATAATGCGATAAAAATCCAAAAAAAATCTAATAATTGAATAAATGATAATAAAAATTGCTAGATAAAAGCCATCAGGACGAGGCTTGCGATTTAAAAGCAAAAAAATAATGGAGATAAAAGCTCCCAAAATCGAAAGATAAAGGCCATGATCGTGACGAGCTATGTTATCGGGATAGATAACGCAAAGAGGATTGGATACGCACTCAACTCCGGGATGATCGTGGATTAAAAAACAGCCTATGCGACCAATCATGAGTCCGAATGGCAAACCAAAGATTGCAACATCAGCGAATTTATAAAAAGGCAATTTGTGTTTACGAATGAGAAAAATAACAACAAGCGAAGCGCCGATAAAACCGCCAATAACAGAAAAACCTGGAAGCGCGGGATTTATTGCATCAATTGGATTTACGAGATAGTGACCTAGATCATAAAATAGCACATGAAAAATACGCGCGTCGATAAAAGCAAAGAGAAAGGCCCAAAAAGCAAAATCCCAAATCAACTTGGGATCAAAGCCACGCTTTTTTGCTTGCCTTGCGGACATCCAAGCGCCAAAAAGCAAACCCAAAGCAACCAAAAGACCCCAAGCTTGGATATTAACAAAACCCAGAGGTATTACTGTTAATTGAAAAAAAGGAATCATAAATTTATTACATCGCTTTTAATTCCTTAAGAGCTGATTCAAAATCAGAAAGAGCGCGACGAGCGTCGGAATTACGAAGCTGAAAAGCGTGATCATGAACAATGTTATTGCGTAATTTGTGCGCCCACCAAACATTTTTTAGTTTGGGATAATTGTAACAAGCAACTTTGAGACGCTCTCCTAAAGTATCGCCCGGAATTACCAGAGATTTGAGAACCGCATCCAAAAGATTATCCGCTTCGATAATTGAAAGCTTTAAACCCATATCCCCTCCTTGTTTGCTTGTTTCAATGATTTTTTGCCAACGAGTATGCACTTGCTCGCGTGTTATTCCGTAAAGCTCGGCGCGCGTTAATTTATTTTTGAGCCAAACTAAAAATATGATGATTAAAATAACAAAAAAGCATCCTAAAAATATTAAGCCAATCATTATGCCGAGCGACATGCTTTGAGAAACTGTATCATTATAAAAAACGGCTTCTTCAAACATATGTATTGATTTAAAACAAATGATGCTGATTATTTGGCATTGCAAACTAGTTAAGTTTTTCTTGTAAAAATCTGGCCACGGAAAGTAATTTTGCTTCTTCAAACCAAGGCGCCATAAACTGCAAACCCACTGGCATTCCGCCATTTGTATTGCAAGGGATGGATATGGCAGGCAAGCCAGCGACATTGACCGAGACTGTAAAAATATCTCCTAAATACATGGAAAGTGGATCGTTAAGCTTGGTACCAAATTTAAAGGCTGTGGTCGGTGCTGTTGGAGTAACAATTAGATCAACTGATTTAAAGGCTTCATTGTATCCTTGTCGGATCAAAGTTTGAACTTTTTTGGCATGAACATAGTATGCGTCAATATAACCCGAAGAAAGAGAGAAGGTACCGATCAAAATACGACGTTTTACCTCGGAACCTAAATTTTCGGCACGAGATTCGGCATAAGTCTCGAATAAAGGCAGATCTTGTTTACGAGCGCCAAAACGAATGCCGTCAAAACGAGAAAGATTGGCTGAAACTTCGCAAGGCATGAGGATATAATAAACAGCAAGAGCTTCATCAACATACGGGAGATCAATATCCACAAGCTCGGCGCCCAATGATTCTAAAAGTTTTAATGATTCTTCTGTGGCTTCGCGAACTTGGGACTCAATGCCTCCTGTAGCCCAAGTCTTTTTAGATAATCCTATTCTTAAACCTTTAATGCTATTCTCCCAATTAGCAATAAAAGGCTCGACGTTGGCGGTAGTTTGATCCGCATTATCTTGGCCTTGAATGATTGAAAGAATTATGGCCGTGTCTTCCACGGATTTGGCAAGCGGGCCGATTTGATCGAAAGATGAGGCCATGGCTATAAGACCGGAACGAGAAACACGACCATAGGTTGGTTTTAAGCCAGTTATTCCACAAAAAGATGCGGGTTGACGGATTGAGCCGCCTGTATCCGACCCCAAAGCCGCGAGACACATGTTGGACGCAACCGCAACAGCCGAACCTCCGGATGAACCACCGGGCACACATTCTGGATTGCGAGGATTTTTGGTTGGACCAAAAGCGGAGTGTTCTGTGGAGCCCCCCATGGCAAATTCGTCGAGGTTGGTTTTACCAAGAATAACAGCGCCCGCATCCTTAAGTTTTTTAACAACAGTTGCATCATACGCGGAATTATAAGTTGCTAACATTTTGGAACCCGCGGTGCAACGTTTGTTTTGCACCATTATATTATCTTTGATGGCAATAGGTATTCCATCCAAAGGACTCAAAATATTCCCCTGCTCTCGACGCATATCTGATCTGTCTGCTTGCTCTAAGGCTTCGTCTTTATAAACATCTAAAAAAGCGTGCAAAGCCCCGTCCAAACTTTGAATTTGCTGGAGACAAGATTCTGTGAGTTGGCGCGATGTTAAACCACCTGATTCAAGTTCTTTGATCGCTTGAGTGATTGTTAATTCGTTGGGAATCATAGATGAATATTTTATACATGGTATATGGGCAACCAAGAAAAATACTTGACGCTAAATATAAAAACCATATAACTAACGCAAAAAAAAATTATTAAGCTCAAGACTTGGGATTTAAAAATACACCCGGAGCTGTAAGCAAATCCCCTGTTCTATCTGGAAAATTTTCGAGGATAAGCTCACGAGTAAGTTCGTCACAATCAAAAGCTTGGTCTGCGCGAAAACCTTGAGATTTGGCAGGCATGGCAAAAGGTTCGACACCGGTTACATCAACTTTTTGAATGCTCTCAACATATTCTAAAATGGAATCAACTTCATCGGTCATTTTATTTATTTGTTCATCGGTTAGCTTAATCCGCGCCAAAATAGCTAAATGAGATACTTCATCTTTTGTTAATTTCATACAGCAGATACTTTAGCTTAATAAATGCATAATCGCAAGAATTATACCCATATATTCAATATTTATTATGTATAATTAAATCTTTTTTAAGAATTGATCTTCATTAAGGATTTCTACTCCCAATTGCTTTGCTTTCTCGGCTTTTGAACCCGGATCAGAACCAACAACGACGAACGAAGTTTTTTTGGAAACTGATTCGGAGACATCGGCCCCAAGAGCGCGGACTTTTTCTTTGGCCTCATCACGACTCATGGACTTAAGGCTTCCTGTAAAAACCCAACTTGTTCCACTAAGTGGGCCATTTTCAATATTTGCTATTTGATGTTTGACGTCCACGTAGCCAAGAAGATTGTCTAGACGTTTGGATTCATCTTTGTCTTGAAAATAATCAATGATGGATTGCGCCATTACCTCGCCAATGCCTTGAATTTCGTCAATATCTTGAAGTGAAGCTCTGCGGAGATTTTCTAAAGATTTAAAATGACGAGAGAGCAAAATTGCTGTTTCAAAACCAACATGACGTATGCCTAATGC
The DNA here is from genome assembly GCA_964563385.1 of uncultured Gammaproteobacteria bacterium. Lineage (GTDB taxonomy): Bacteria > Patescibacteriota > Patescibacteriia > 2-12-FULL-60-25 > 2-12-FULL-60-25 > MWCR01. The sequence continues at coordinate 15,797 of CAZLVV010000007.1, read as the reverse complement.
GTAGATAAAACGATCAAGCGAAATTTGACGATGAGATTGAATTTCTTTGACCAGTTTATTGGATAAAATTTCGCCAAATCCTTCGAGACCGCCAAAATCGCCTGGCTCTAAGCGAAATAAATCAGCGGGTTCGCTAATAATGCCTTCTTGTAGGAATGTTTCGATGATTTTTTCTCCCAAACCGCGAATATCAAAAGCTTGTCGAGAAACAAAGTGAGATAAGCGAGCCAGCTCTTGAGCAAAGCATTTAGGATTTGAACAAATGACTGCCACCTCGCCTTGTTTGCGTTTAACGGCCGATCCGCAAATTGGACACTGCTCGGGCATATTAAACTTTTTCTCTTTGCCGACGCGTAAACGTGGCAAAACTCGAACGATCTTAGGAATAACATCACCAGCCTTTTCCACTATAACAGTATCGCCAATTTTGAGGCCCAATCGTTCTATTTCGTCCGCGTTATGCAAAGTTGCATGAGTGACGGTAGTGCCGGCGAGTTGAACCGGATCCATAACGGCTACCGGAGTAAGCACACCCGTGCGTCCAACTGATATTTTGATTTCGCGAACGATTGTTACACCTTGCTCGGCAGCAAACTTCCAAGCGACTGATCCGCGTGGAGTTTTACCAACAACGCCCAAATCCGTAAAACGTTTGTTAGAGTTAATGGAAACCACAACGCCATCAATTTGATAATCCAACTTGTCGCGGTCTTGCCCGATTTTATCCATGACTTTTTTAACGTCAGTTATGTTTTTGCAAAGTTTATTATAAGGATTAACAGGAAATCCCAAAAGCTTTAAAAGATCATCTTCTTGACTTTGCAGTTTAAGCCCAATATCGGCAACAATTTGCCATGGAAAAAAAGTAAGTTTGCGTTCAGCCACGATTTTTGGATCAAGTTGGCGTAAGCCACCGGCGGCCGCATTGCGAGGATTAGCCAATTCAGGCTCGCCTCGCTTTTTGAGATCTTTATTTAACTTAATTAACCCAGAACGAGTCATGTAAACCTCGCCACGTACTTCAAAACGTTGATTTTGATGTTCTAGGAAATTTTCAATCTTTTTGGAATCAATATCTTGATGATGTTTGGTGATAAATGAAGCTATTTCCGCGGATGATGGTTGGCGGAGCTTTAATGGAATGGCCTCAATAGCGCGCGCATTATTGGTTACATCCTCGCCAACTTGCCCATCACCACGAGTCGAGGCCAGAACAAGAAGTCCATTTTCGTAGACAAGAGAACAAGCCAAACCATCCATTTTAACCTCGGCATATAACCCTTTGTCATCAGCATGGGAATCCAGTTTTTTAATACGAGAGAGCCATTCCTCGGCTTCTTGCTCGGAAAAAACATCTTCAAGAGATAACATGCGGGTTTGATGCTGAACTTTTTTGAATCCCTTGGCAGGCGCTCCCGCTACACGTTGAGTTGGTGAATCTGGGGTGATAAGCTCCGGATATTCGGCTTCGAGATTGTAAAGTTCGTGTTTTAACGCGTCCAAAGCGCCCTCGGAGATTTCGAGCTTGTTTTGCACATGGTATTGATAGCGATAGCGATCAATTTCTTGGCGCAACTTAGCGATTCTGACTTGAACTTCGGCTTTATTCATACAAAAAAATTATACCATGCGGTACACAACATACAATAACATGAAACCGATCTATTACAATATCATTTTTTCTAAAATTATTTGAGTTAAAATGCTCTGTAACTTAATTTACACGATACATATCTGCCTGTATCATATGGAGTACAAAATAAATTTATACAAAATTTTTATAAAATTTAAAAAACAAACTTAATAGATCTTAAAAAATAAATATCTATAATTTAGATAAAAACTATGTCATCAAAAATACTGTTTTGGATACTTGTTTCTTTAGGAGTTATATTTGAAATAATAGGAGATGTTTTCTTTAAAAAATGGGCTATTAACAGCAAACCAACTATAATGTGGATTGGATTTATTATATATATAATAGGTGGTTTATTTTGGGCTTATTCGCTAAAATATGAAATGTTATCAAGAGCTGTTTCAATTTTTACTATTCTTAACTTAATAATTGTATCATTAGTAGGAATAATATTTTTTAAAGAAAATGTGTCAGTGATTACAAAATTTGGAATTATATTAGGCATAATAAGTATTGCTCTAATAGAACAAGGATAAAAGTCAAAACAAAAAAGATGGAGGTTTTTGCAATTCAAGCAATTGTAGTTGTAATTAATAATCAATCTAACCACATAAAGATAGATGTTTAAAAAGATAAATCTGATAAAGTTTTGAAATAATTCCAAAAAAATTACCTTAGTTCTATTATCCTTATTATAATTATACGCTTTTCTTTTTACTGTTAGCACTTTATACTTTTCTACTGTGAACAATTTTATTTTTTATATTTATAATCTATTTTATGAATAAAATTATCGTTACTGGCGCTACTGGGCAAATCGGCTCTGAATTGGTCCTAGAATTAAGAAAAAAATACGGGAATCAACAGGTCATGGCTGTAGGGCATTCTAAACAAATTAACGAGGAATTGGCAGAAGGGCCTTATGCAAGCGTTGATGTTACCAATAAAGAAGCATTATCAAAAATAGTAAAAGAATATCAGCCCGATACCATATTTCATCTGGTAGGAATTCTATCCGCTACCGGAGAAAAAAATCCTAATTTGGCTTGGAATGTTAATATGGAAGGGTTAAAAAATGTGTTGGATATTGCTCTTGAATATGGAGTTAAGAAAATTTTTTGGCCTAGCTCAATAGCTGCTTTTGGCCCAACCACGCCTCGTGTTAACACACCACAAAAAACTATTCTTGAACCCACTACAATCTATGGCGTTACCAAGGTTGCTGGAGAATTATTATGTCAATATTATTGGAAAAAATATCAACTGGACGTTAGGAGCTTGCGTTACCCGGGTTTGATTAGTTACAAAACGCAACCCGGAGGCGGAACCACGGACTATGCTGTTGCAATTTATTTTGAAGCGATAAAAAATAAAAAATACACTTTTTTTGTTAAACCGGACACCGTATTGCCGATGATGTACATGCCTGATGCGGTTAGAGCCACTATTGAATTGATGGAATCCCCTATTTCGAATATAAATATTCGTACTAGTTATAATATTACGGCCATGAGCTTTTCGGCCAATGAATTAGCGCAAAATGTTGCTAAGCATATTGATGGTTTTACTTATGACTTTAATCCTGATTACAGACAAGATATTGCTGATTCATGGCCACAAACAATTGATGATAGCTCTGCCCGAATGGATTGGAAATGGAATCATTTTTTTGATTTAGAAAAAATGACGATTGATATGTTAAAAAATATTCAATAAGACTTATTCTTGTATAGCGTAAAAACTATTAATTGAGCTTAATTATAAATACCCATTTTTAATCTAAAAAGGGTATTTTTATAAATAAAAATTTCCTTAATCGTATTTTTTAATGTTGTTTTATGGTAAAATTAAAAAATAGAAATAAGGCGTAAAAAACTTACTCTTGGATTGCTAATTATTTTTAAAACATATAAATACCTGTAAATTTTTATTAAAAAATCATGCGAAGAAAAAAACACAAAATTAAATATCCCAAACTAACATTGCTCTTAATTGTCATAATAATTGCTATTGCAATATTTTATGAAGGCAGAAACTATCCCGCTATTCATGATTTCATTGTGTCTCTTGGATATTTTGGAACTTTCATAAGCGGAATTTTTTACGCTTATGGATTTACAGCCCCGCCTGCAACAGCAATATTATTGGTTCTATCCAAAGAACAAAGTTTAATCGTGGCAGTTTTAATTGGAGGCGTTGGAGCTGTGTTGAGTGATTTTTTGATTTTTAGTTTTATTAGACATTCTTTTATTGATGAGCTGGATAAACTCAAAAAAGAGAAGCCGATAAAATTTCTTGTAAAAATTGGAAAATTTATATTTGGTCGTTATTATAAATTTATTTTACCGATTTTTGCAGGGTTTTTAATTGCCTCACCTTTGCCCACAGAAATAGGTGTAACAATACTTGCGGGGCAAAAACATATTTCCGTAAAAAAATTTATGATTATGGCTTATGCCCTACATAGTTTAGGTATTTTTATTATTTTAACGGTTGGGCATTTAATTTAAGTTGATAGAATGTCGTATTAGTCAAAAATTAAAAAAGAGATTAGCCATAGCCATCTAACTATTTGATAAAATCTTGAGTTATAATCAAAAACAAGTGCCAGCTAGACCAACTTTTTTGCAAAGTTGTTCTTGAGAGAAAACGATGTAACTAAAAATACCAGATAAGATATCTTGACGAGGCATGGAAACCGAGAGTTTTTGAGTTGATCCTTCGTAAGTGCCTTCGGAACCAAGAACGATGTCACCCGGATAATCGAGTAGATTATTGTAAGCATCGTACATGGTAATTTGTACGTCTTTTACGGAGCAATTAAACGGGCGAAGTCGCAAGCGATAAGATTGAGCTGGATCCAAAGGCGAGATTGACATGGGTGAAACAGGGTTAAAAGGCCAAATAGTATAATTTGAATCCGAAGGCCAAATTATTCCACCGGCGCTAAACTCCCAAGTTGCGTAGGCGACCTCGAATTCAGGACTCGTGGGACCGCAATCATCACCGGGTTGCCAAGAAATATTGACTTTGGCGACATTGGAGGCCGAAGAAATATCATCGGCGTCAAAAAGATCTACAAATGTTAATTCTTCTTCGGGAAGATAGGAAATTGTTTTAACCCCAATGGCCTCATATCCTGTCGTGGACTCCCAGCTGTTGCCATTGGGATAAATATTGGACGCGCTCGCCATTTCGGTTAGTGTGCGATTATCTTTACGGACACCAAATAATTGCAATTCAATGCCCGAATTGGCCATGTAATAAGCGGCTACTGATTTATCAATATTACGAGATTGTTCTAATCCTTGCATTACAACCATGCCAACACCGATACCCACCATCATTATTGTGGCCGTTAAAATCAAGGCCAAGGCCACTATATTGCCCGGAGACGAGGATTTTTTGTTATAATTTATAAATTTAGCGAACATATACTCTAGAAGAAATTCCTGTTTGTACTGTTTGTGTGTAACTTTCACGAGGATTGCGAGCATTATAGGTTAAAGTCAAGCGCATGGAAGCAAAAGGTTGACGATCGTTTGGATAACTAAAACCAGAAAGTTCAAAGGGTGATTCAGTGGGCTGAACAAAAACTTGAAATTCATCAACATTGACTCCTTTTGAAGTTAACGAAGCCCAAGTTACTCCACTATCAGTTGTAACCAGTAAACATGAAACGGATGCCATGTCAGCGCACAGCACGTCGCCCGGATCAGATTTTTTTATGATAATCTTTTGACCTCCTTGTTTAACAAGACGTAATTCGGAATCAAGAGGCAATACCGGAGATGAATAATCTATTTCCGAAGCGCGCATGGCTCGAGCAAAATATTCCATAACAAAACGAGCATCTTGCTGAACCGTGGACGCATTGGAAGTTTTATTGGAAAGGCGCATGAATTGAATATATGTTTGCCCAAGAATTAATAAAGCCATACTAAACAATAACGCCACCACCAAAAGCTCGATTAAAGAATATCCAGGTATATTTTGTAATTTATGCTTATCTCCAATCATACAAGTCGGAATAAATAGTTAATGAAGAAGGTGTACCTTTACGCTTCCAAGCCATATCCACTTTAACGCGCACGCCTATTTTTTCGTTAATGGTTGCGTCCGTGCAAGTGCAAGCGTCTGGCACTTGAGTTATTGAGCGGTTCGAAGGATCAGCGCAAATTGGAGCAAAGGTTATTAAACGAGAATATGGGGTACTTATACCGGATTGGTTTGTAAACATGCCTAAAGAATCAGGATCATTACTAGAATTAACAACAGCTTCAGCAATACCGTCCACGCTAAAATCAAAAACCGGAAAATCGGTGCCGTTCCAATCGGGCACGGCAGTGCAATCCGCTCCGGTATCAGTGCCCAAACCCGTGTCAAAATCCGCTCCGGCCAGCCAGTTAGAATCTCGCACATTTTGAGCCAGCTCCAAACCCTCGCGAGCCAAATTCATGGCTATAATATTGTGCTGATCCTGCTCTTGCAAAGCGACATTAGAAAAAATCAGAGTAACAACTCCGTAAAGACCAATGGAAATAATAAAAAAAACTACTAGCATTTCCATTATTGTTTGACCTGATTTAAATGTCTGCTTCATAGGATTGATATGCGCCCAGTTATGCGATTTATTTCAATTTCAGCAGTATGATTGGTTATAGTATGCAAAAGACGTATGCGAATTAAGCTAGGTTCTACGGCTGGTGGAACTCCGGGATGGAACATACGAACTGTTCCGCTTTGCCTCATAAAAGAAATATCAGCAGAATCTACTAAATTTCCATCGGCGATGATTTGATCGATAATAATATAATCGGTCTCTAAAGGCAAAATACTTTGTGATGAATAAACTTCATCAACACCAGAATAACGATAATCAACTCCGGATGAAGGATTGATATCCGCAAATAAAGTATATTTGTATGAACCTTTTGTAAAAACAACTCCGTATGCCGAGGGAATGGATTCAGCGCAAGGATTGGATTCGCAGGCGGTTAGAGAAAATTCGCAAACCGCCAAATCAGCAGTTGGAGTTACGCAAGTTTTTAGATTTTTAGCTGATAATGCTCGTGATTGCATTCCACGTAAATCGGCAGTGATTCGACGAGAAGCGGTACGAAGCTCTTCAGTACGACGCGAATTACGCAATTCAAAAACGGTTACTAAGGCAAGCAAAATTATTATTGATAAACCAATCAACAATTCAAGGATAGTAAATCCCTTTGTTTTACGAAATCGCATTAGATAACCAAGTGAGAACATCTTGCCCCCACCACAATGCAAAAATCGCGCCCGCAACCAATGCAGGGGCGAAAGGTACACGCATACCGGGCTTGATTTTTTTAGCTAATAACAAACCTAAGGCCACAGCGCCACCTAAAACATAAGCCATATAAATGCCTATGCCAACCAAAGGCCAACCAAGAACAGCTCCGAGTACAGCGCCTAACCAGATATCTCCTGAACCGATCCAACGACGTTGTGATACTATGTATTGAAATAAGAAAAAAGAAGCAATCAAACCGCAACCCAAAGCATGCGACCAAAGTATAAACAAAGTTGACTCGCCTGCAAGACTTCTTAAGATCATGTGCCATAATGCAAAAACAATACCCGTATTAACCATCAATTCGAGCGGTAATTCCATCCAGCGTAAATCAGTGATTAAAAATATAAGTAAAACCGTGGCAAAGAAAAACTCAAAACCAGCTGAAAACCATGCCTCATCAGGTAAATGTCGAGCTACGGAAATAACAGCGAATAAAGACGCGGAAAGCTCAACTAAAGGATACTGAATACTGATAGGTTCACCGCATAAGGCGCACTTACCACGTTGCAGAAGCCACGAAAAAATAGGAACAAGATGCCGAGGATGTAAATTTTTTTTGCAATACATGCATTGGGAACGCCCTGTAAGAGCCCTGTTTTCATGAGCGCGTATGGCTATTACGTTGATAAAAGAACCAAAAAGCGAACCCACGATTCCCGCGGTTAATAAAGTGATAAATGTTTCGATAAAAGACATCAGTAATTTATTTGATATTAGAATGGATTGTTTATTTTAATTCATCAAGCTGATCAACGCCGGTAGCATGAGCATAGTAAGTGCCCGGAGGACCATAAGCGGTTACACGTTCGGTTACAAACATTAAACTGTAACCATTTTGATTACCGCGATACGCATAATACTCTCCGCTTTTAGGGCCTGAAGGCACACGATCTAAAAAAACTGGAGTAGTGGGATCTTCGGCAATTGTAAAACCCGAACCGCCTAAACGTTCGGCCCCACCTGGTTGACCGATAAAAAAGCCTTCAGAAATAGGATAAGTGGCTTTTTGTAAATAAAATTGACCAATAGCTGCGCGTAAAACACTGATATCAGAAATACGTTTGGCGTCACGAGTGGTAGCGCGCTGAACACCTAAAGCGTAAACAAAAATAGCAACAACCATGCCGATGACCAATAAACCAATTAAAAGCTCGGGAATTGTTACTCCTTTGAGCTTGCGTTCCATGTTAAACATATAAATTATTATACCCTATTTTTAAAACACCTTCCAGCGTGTATATCGCAAGGATGTTCTTAATCAAAAAACCCCAGCAATGCCGAGGTTTTTTTAATTGATCTACAATATTAATCTTATTAATCTACTATGCCAGTTTGAACTGCATTATGAGCTCCTGCTGGTAATCCCTGTACTGCTTGCTCTGTATAAAAATGCAATGTAAAAGATTTGACTGTGGGAATAGCAGTTCTATCCAAAGAATAATCACAATTGATTGCTCCGGCTCCTGAAGCTGTACAGGCAGCGGAGGCTGAATTTTTTGGATCCTGGATCTGAGTCATGTTGATGTAATTATTAGTTACATCCGTACTACCAGCCGAACATGAAGTACAAATTTTGATTGCGCTGATTTTAACTGGTGCACCAGCTACAAAAGCAGTGTTACAGTTACCATTGCAAATAACATTACCGTCTGTATCTGCGGCGGCGAAAGCTGCGACCACGGCGCGAATATCGGCAACGCGTTTGGAATCACGGGCTTTGGTTTGAGCGCTACCAAAAGCCACAACGGCCAAAGTGGCCAAAATGCCAATGATGGCAATAACCACCAAAAGCTCGATTAAAGTAAAACCTTTTTGGTTTTTCATAGAAGCATGGGTTTCTTTAATTAGTTAAAAGAATTAAAGAAAAAAATTAAGTAAAAAATTAATGAATTAAAAGATGTTAATAATTATAACACAATTGCGTTAGAACAACCAACATGCTAATCAATCAATTGATTAATTAAATATTATTGTTGATCTAAAATTAAATTAGATGCCTCCGGAAATACGATAAAGCGGTATCATAATAGCGGAAACAAGAATACCAACACCCAAACCAAGAACAATCATAACAAGCGGTTCTATCAAGGAAAGAATTGTGGCCGAAGCGTTATCCACATTGCGAGAATAAAATTGACTAATGCGTTGCAATATCTCTGTCATTTGACCGGTTTCTTCGCCCACTGCCATCATTTGTACGGCCATGGCCGGAATATATTTACTGCTTTGCATAACAAAAACAATGGATTCACCGTCATTAACCGCTTGAATTGTTTGCAAAATTATATACTTCCAAGCCTCATTGCCTATAACCGAAGAAGCGATTTCAAGACTTTGCACTAATGTTTGACCACCCTTCATAAGAGTGAACATGGATTGGCAAAAACGAACCATATAAATATCGCGAAGCAAGCCCCCAAAAATTGGGATATTCAATTTAATTTTATCCCAAGTAAAACGCCCTTCGCTGGTGCGCTTCCAAGACCAAAAAGCTAAACCAATAATCAAAATACCAATTAAAATTACCCATGAATAATTTACTAAAGCCGAGGATGACCAGATCAATATTTTGGTGGATAATGGCAGTTCAACACCGGCTTCAACTATAACTTCGGTTAGTTTGGGAACCACAAAAAGCATCATGATTACTGCGACTATGATCATGCCGGTAATAATAAAAGCTGGATACATCAAAGCTCCGCGTAATTTGCTTTTAATGTCAAAATCTTTTTCTTGTTGATCGGCAAGATAGTTAAGGACTTCAGATAACTGACCCGTGGTTTCACCCGAGCGAACCATGTTAGTAAAAAAGCCAGTAAAAACATCGGGATGGCGCTCCATGGCATCAGAAAGCTTAGTACCCCCCTCGATTTCATTGGCAATATCCCCCATAACAGCTTTAAGACGAGGATTTTTTGTTTGTTGCACGATATTTTTGACAGAATCCACCAAGGGCACGGAAGCCGAAACCATAACAGCCAAAACACGGATTGTAACAACCATTTCTTTGGGCTTGATTTTGTTTAAAAATTGCATTATAGAATCCGTGCTGGATTGCAAACTTGCGTAAGGTTCTATGGATAAAACCTCATACTGCCGATCTTCTAGCGCTTCTACGGCTGAATCACTGTTATCAGCTTCAACAATGCCGGATTGAATCCGGCCGTCAGGAATACGAGCTTGATAACGATATGTTGGCATAAAATCACTGTAGCAGAGATGCTATTTTTCGCACAACATCTTCTGGTAAAGTATGAGCTTTAATAAGATAACCAGCTACTCCAAAACGAGAAGCTTCGCTAACATCTTCTTGCCCGCTCATATTGGTTAAAACCAAGATTGGGATAGCTGAGGTTTTTTGATTATTTTTTAAAGTTTCCATGATCTCATAACCATGCGCATGAGGTAAAACGATGTCTAAAATAATTAAGTCCGGAGCATTGCGCTCTGCCTGTTTAATCCCCTCTTCGCCACTTGTAGCGGTAATAACTTCATAGCCAGCGTCCTCTAGGGCCTTGGTATAAATCTGCGTTAAAAAAGCGTCGTCCTCGATAAATAAAATCAACTTTTTGCTCATATCATTTATTTTTGATTGATTTTTTCATCTGTGGTTTCTTCAGCATCACTGTCTTCGGAAGTTTCCTGCGCTAAACGTTTAACTTCTTCTATGGAGGTTAAACCTTCTGCTGCCTTTAAAACCAAATCTTCGTATAAAGTTATCATCTCTTGCCTTTTAAACTCCTTGGTAAAATCTTCGCGAGAAAAACCTTTTTCAACAATGGCTTGCGCTTTATCGGTAAAACGAAATAACTCGGCTACCGCGGTACGCCCGCTATAGCCAATATCGGAACAGCGCGTGCAACCTTTACCACGGTAAAAGGTGATTTTTTTTGTAAGATCAATGTTTGATAAGTATTGTTTGGGAATATCTTTTATGACCGCCAGTAGCTCATTATAAGTTTTTTCCGGAATAACATCCTCTTCTTTACAATAAGGACATATTTTACGCGCTAAACGTTGAGCCACGCCTAAATTCATGGTAGCGGCCAATAAAAATGGCTCAACTCCCATATCTAATAAACGTGGAACCGAACCATAAACATCATTGGTGTGCAAAGTGGAAAAAATGAGGTGACCCGTTAGAGAGGCATGAATGGCTAACTCGGCGGTTTCACGATCACGGATTTCACCAACCATAATAACGTTAGGATCTTGGCGCAAAAGTGATCGTAGACCTGTGGCAAAAGTATAGCCAATTTCGGGACGAACTTGAGATTGATTGACTCCTTCTATGTAATATTCAACCGGGTCCTCTAAAGTGGAAATATTAACACCGTCCGAATTGAGAATATTCAAAGCCGAAAAAAGGGTTGTGGATTTACCAGAACCAGTTGGACCAGTGATAAGAACAAGACCGTGAGGTTTTTTAATTTCTTCTTTAATTATATCAATATAATTTTGACGAAAGCCCAAGCCTTCTAAAGTTGGCGCGCCGGCAGTTGTATCCAAAATACGCATTACGACTTTTTCGTGATCAACCACGGGCAAAGTTGAGATACGAAAATCTATTTTTTTATTGTTGATCTCTTGAGTAATACGACCATCTTGCGGAATGCGGGTTTCATCTATTTTAAGATTGGATATGACTTTAACGCGCGATACCAAAGCCGGATGAACATAAATTGGCAAAGTAAGAGTTGTGCGCAAAACACCATCGATGCGATAACGAATGCGCGATTCATTGCCCACGGGCTCAATATGAATATCCGAGGCATTGGCCTCGACCGCATGTCTCATGATTACCGAAAGTATGCGCGATACGGGCGCGCCCTTGATAATATCCTCTATCTTTCCTACTGCTTGATCTTCTTCTTTTTTTGCTTGCTCATATTTGCCTTTAGCTGCTTCGAGAGAGGTTTCGATTTCAGCTTCAAGCCCACTGATGAATTTTACCAATTTGCTAATTTGCGAAGCTGGAGCTGTGGCAACTTGCACACTCCAACCCCTTTCGTTGGCCAAAAACTCCAGAGCTTCAACAGCACGATAATCTTGAGGGTTGCGCAATATAACCGTGAGTTCATTGTTTTTAAAACTTATGGGAACAAGTTTAAAAGATTTGAGCATTTGTTCTGGCAATAATGCTATAACAGCCGGATCAACTTTAAGATCAGTAACATCCATAAAAGGCACACCCAATGCTTTGGCTTGAGCCTCGGCAAAAGCCACATCGGATACATATTTACCACCTAATAATGCTTGCTCCAAAGTTTTACCTCGTAAAACCAAATCTTCGGCAATGCTCCTTACCTTTTCATCAATTACGCCTTTTTTTTGCAAAATATCCAGTATTTGATCATTCATAAAACAATTATCAAGGTATTGATTCGGTGGTTGTTGTGGTTGAATAAGAGGATGTGTTTGTGGAGGACGCAACCGGAACCAAACGCAAGGATGAACGCGGGACAGATAATCCATCGTCAGTAACAATCGTGGAAGCGCCGATTGAAACTTCCTCAAACGGATTGGGGCGCCCCTGTGGTAAATCGGGAACCGGATCCATATGGGTTGGTACGAGTTTTTGAAAAACCGGATTTTTAGAAACATCAGCTTTGGGATTAAAGCTTTCTGCTTGACGTAAAGGGGCAGGAGGCGGAATATCGACCGGTTCTAATGATCGCGAAACATAATAAAAAACAACTCCCACCATGATTAATGATGATAAAGCCAAAATAATTCGGGATAATATGGGTGGAGCTTTTTTTAGGTTCATAATTATGGATTGGCTGAACTGCCAGCGAAATAATAAGTTCGAAGCTGAAGAGAAAATGAAGCCTTACCTTCTTTAAAATCAGAAATTGTTATCATTTGCACATCAAATAAACGTAAACTGATCTCTAACGCATTCAAAAAAAGCTTAAGAGACTGATAATTGGGGGTTGTGACATTGATAGTCATTTGCATGCTTTGTAAATCGGTTTTTTTTCCGGTTTCAGATTTGCCATTACCAGGACTAAAAACAATGCTAGAAACCTCGATAGAGGAGGTTTCTGCGGCGCGATTCAACAAAACTATGGTCTCGGGAATACTAAAAGATCTAGGTAAGGCGCGATCGACACGCGCTAATACTTGTGGAGAAATTGATTCGGCAGCAGAAACAGAACGACTAATACCCGCTAAATAACTTTGTTGATTTTCGATATTTTGCTTTATGTTATCAATATTGGAGCGTAAGGCTTTATACTCATCTATTTTAGGCTTGATAACTAAATACCCTCCGCTAATTAAAAGAGTTATTAAAATCAAAATAATCGAACTATAATATTCGGTAAATATTTTTGATGGCCGTTTAATTTTTGGCGCGTCTTCACCAGCCAAATTGCGATCAGCTAGCTTGGGATCAATATCTTGTTTGGGCATGATATAAGATTATCGTTTTGCCGCGCCGATTTTTCAGCGAGGCAAAAAAGAATCTTATCTATCAATCGAAAGTGATTCGCTACTGGCTATTGTTGGTGTGTAAAAACGCAAGGCTTCTGGTTTAAGCTGTAAAACTAATTGAAAAGAAACAAATCCAATCCCGGATTCTTTGGATGAGGAAAAAGCATTAGCTTCAGCGGATTGCACATAAGGAGAATTTTCATAAGCCAACATTTGCGCGGCCGCCACTTCAAAATTAACAGCAGTTACGCTCAAATTGATACGTCCGGTATCATTCATCATAAAAGTTCCATAGGAAACATCTTGTAAAGTTATTTCTTCAAGAAAAGAAAGAACTTTGTTTACGGAAATATGAGTTTCAAGTAAGGAGTTTAAAGCAAGTAATCTTGGCTCTAAATCTTGAAAAGCTCGCCATTTAGCTTGTTCTTCGTTTAATTTTTTATTGACTTGATTAAGATTATTTTGAACAACAGACTGATCGGCGATGGCTTGGGCTATGGCATTGTCAAATAATAAAAAAGCTCCAGCAAAAACCAAAATAAATAAAACTGTTAAAAAAACCAAAGTAAATTTTCGTTTAGGGATATTAATGTGCAGATCGCGCATCATGTCCTCGTCCAAAAGACTAACGCCTAAAGGCTTGCGAACCCGTTTGATAATGCGAACACGCTTACCGGAAGCTGAACGCGTTGTAGACGGGCGAATTTTAGCTTTTGGAGCTTCGGACTTTTCGACTGCTTGTTGTGGAGCTTGAGCTGATGCGGTAGCAGTTTGAGTCGAAACAGGAGTTGTGGTAGGCGTGGTTTTAGCTTTATCCGGAGCTTTAAAAAATTGTGGCGGTGTTTTGGCAGGAGGCTCCAATGGACGCGGTTCTAGATACTTTGTTTTTAAATTATCAATAAATAAACTAGCGCGATAATACAAGCGAGTATAGATGGGTTCGCCTATTAAAAGCTGATCCACTTCGCTGGCATCAACCTCAATAATCTCAACATCTTCCTCCTCGGTTTCGGGCACATGCATACTTATCGTTTCGTTTGAAGCGACTTTTATGCTATCTTTTTTTATTTCATCTTCCTGCTTCTTGTAAGAAGAAGGTAGAAATGAGATATCTGCCATAATTAATTAGTCGATAATATTACGCATAGCACAACCAATAGCCACACTGAAACGCGAGCCAATTTCGTCCAAAATAGGACGCAGGTCCAAAGGATAAACCACACGAGCCCATGGATCTCCTAAATAAGCGTTTACATTCATTTGCTGTGTTAAAAACTCGGTTAAGCCCGGAAGCATCGCCGAACCTCCTGTTAAAATAATTTTATCTATATTACGAACTTCATCAGCATCACCTTGCCCCTGATATAAAGAAAATGAATATTTAATTTCATTTAAAATGGGCTTAAATAAATTATCAAGCATGGGTGTTAAATCACCAGAAGGCGCGAAAGATCCAAGAGAACGGATATCGCGCTTCATGACTTCGGCTTGCTGATAAGGAATGCCAAGCATTTGAGATATGTTTTGAGTTATGGCATCGCCTCCAATAACTATCGAGCGATTCAAAAACGGCACTCCTTTATTAACTACCGAAATATTTGTGCGGTGAAAACCTATATCGATAATCATGATACTGGAACGATCTTTTCCGATTAAAGTTCGAATCTGCGCAAAAGTTTCGGTTTCTAAAGAAATTAAATTTAAACCACAACGCTTATTCAACAAATCAATATAATTATTAACAAGATTTTTGGGTGCTCCGGTTAATAAAACACGGGAAACTTTTTTTTGCCCTTCGGTTTTAAATGCGTTTTCGATTACTTTACTATCTAATTGAATTTCTTCTAGCGGTACTGGAATTAATTTTCTGGCCTGTAAAGCAATAGCCTCTTTAAGCTCTTTTTCATTATTGGCCGGTACGGAAATTATGGAAGTAAAGATAGATGAAACCGGAACCGCGGCAACAATATCTTTAGTGGTGCATCTGGCTTCGGAAATCATGTCTTTAACTATCTTAGCTGTTTCATCCAAACGATCTTTGAACATCACATTAAAATTATCAACAGGGCGATCGACATACGCATAAGTAACTAAACGCGCGTGCCCGCCATCATTAATCAGCTCAACAAGCTTGATTCCGGATAACCCTAGATCCAAACCAATAAAATTGTGTGTTGTTTTTTTAGCGAATAATCCCATATCTTTTAAAATGATACGTCCAAAGCGCGAGGCAAGGATTTGCTGATATCAGCTAAACCCGGAGGTGGATTAACCACAGCGCGCCCATCGAATAAAATGCGTTCAACTGGCCGAAAAGGATCTGTGTTGTTATCACGTTCCAAATTAAATTTATTGGCTATAAAAATACCGATCATATCAAGATAATTATCA
>CAZLVV010000006.1:0-39400 GCA_964563385.1 uncultured Gammaproteobacteria bacterium | reverse complement strand
AACCTTAGTTACCCTTAGATGCCTAGATAGTTACCCTTAGAGGTTAACTGTACAGACTTCTTGACGTTTTTATGATTTTTGACTATCCTTAGCTCATTATAATTAACGTGGGAGTTTTTCTATATTCACTATACTATGGAGAAGCGTCCGCACCACGGGATCATGAGCCAAAGAGGCCGATCTCAAAAAAAATATGCCAAAACATAGCAAACGCTTTATTGAAGCAAAAAATTTAATCGAAAAAGGCAAATTATATAATGTTGACGAGGCATTGGAATTAGCCAAAAAAACTGCAACCACCAAGTTTACAGGTAGTGTTGAAGTACATGTTCGTTTGGGTATAGATCCTAAAAAAACAGATCAAATTGTACGCGCTACAATCGTATTCCCAAATAGTATTGGAAAAACTCGTCGTATTGCGGCTTTTGTATCAGCTGACAAAGAAAAAGATGCTAGGGATGCGAAAGCGGATATTGTAGGCGGAGAAGAATTAATCAACGAAATCGCAACAAAAGGAATTGTCGACTTTGATGTGGCTGTTGCTACTCCGGATATGATGCCCAAATTAGCTAAACTGGCTAAAATCCTTGGGCCAAAAGGTCTCATGCCTAATCCTAAAACAGATACAGTTGGCCCCAATGTTACAAAAATGATTGAAGATCTTAAGAAAGGTAAAGTAGCATTTAAGAACGATCAAACAGGAATCATCCATCAAGTTATCGGTAAAACTGATTTAGAAACAAACAAGCTGAAAGAAAATATGAATGTTTTGATGGATGCAATTAAAAAAGGCAAACCATCATCAGCAAAAGGCACTTATCTTAAGAGCATAACAGTTACTACAAGTATGGGCCCAGGAATAGCAGTTGACGTATCCAATTTTGCATAACAAAAATAGCCTTCGGGCTATTTTTAAATTTAAAATTATAACTTAATAAATGTAATTATTTGCTATTACTTTTTAATATATAATGAATTGGATAAGTTGATTAGGCATAAAAAATATAATTTGCCATATGTGGTGGGCGCGTACATATAATTGACACGCTTTTGCTGGTCATTGATAATTAATTGGTTATGCCAAAGATGATAATTGGATTTGTTGGCCAGGCTGGCGCCGGGAAAGGCACGGCATCCGAAATATTGGCCCAAAAAGCAAATGTGCAAATTTTTACTTTTAGCGACATATTGGCTGATTTACTAAAAAGATTGTATATAGAAAAATCTCGCGATAATCTGATTAAAATATCAACCGCTTTGCGCGAAGCTTTCGGACAAAGTACGCTGGCCAATGTCATGAAAAAACAAGTACAACAATCACAGGCTGATATTATTATAGTTGATGGAATACGCAGAATGGAAGATATTGAAGACTTAAACAAAGATCCCAAATTTCATTTAGTAGAAATTCAAACCCTGCCGGAGATAAGATTTGAAAGATTAAAAAATCGTAATGAAAAAGCCGGCGAAGGAAATATGACTTGGGAGGAATTTTTGGCTCTAGGAGAACGGGAGACTGAAAAAACAATTACTGAAGTAGCAAAATTGGCTAAATATCGTATTGATAATGATGGGAACCTAGAAGAATTAAAAAAGAAACTTGAAACATTAATACAGAACTTCTAATTATCTTATCGATCATCATATACTAATTTTGTTATATCAAATTTGTAACTTGTATTAGATTATATGATTCGACAAGGTTTGATAAAACAAGTTAAAAAAATATGCAGATAAAAATAACCAGACTGCGCGAAGACGTAGAAATTCCCAAATACCATACTAATGGCGCGGCAGCTTTTGATCTGGCGAGCATAGATGAGACTATAATACCGGCTAAAGGATTTAAATTATTACCAACCGGCTTAGTAATTGCAACACCCAAAGATCATGTTTTAATACTGGCGGCAAGATCAAGTCTATTTAAGAAAAAAGGCTTGGTTTTAGCCAATGGGATAGGTGTGATTGATAGCGACTATTGCGGACCAGAAGATCAAATTTTTATTGCTGTATACAATCCGACAGATAATGAAGTCAAAATTGATGCCCAAGAAAGAATTGCGCAAGGCATAATAATACCAATCGTCAAAGCTGAATTCATCGAAGCTGATGCGCAAGGTGCAAACCGAGGTGGATTTGGATCAACGGGATGAACAAAATAAAATCTATCAAAAGAAAATTAAATTATTTCTGATAATCTTGCCATATTTACCTCATTTGTCTTAGTTGTTGCAAGTTAAATACGTATGTGCCAAAGTAAAGGCTGTGTGTTTTTTAATTAATTATTTAAGCTAAAAATAGTTTATGAAGTTACTAGACTAATAGCTTTAATAAATTAAATTATGCCTGTGAATAACATGCCTAAAGCTCCACTATTACAGCCGGTAAATAAAAATAAACCCCGGATTTATTGGATGAATCGAATTAAGACCCAAAGAGAAGACGGATCCCCTGTTTTACTAGAGCCCACTCCTGAACAATTGGCTGTGGCCTTTGCCAAGTGTTCTAGATCCTCAACATCATTTGACCAGAATGTTGATGATGTAAGTCTTGAATCAGCGGCTACTTTTCATGAAAAATGGGTAGTTGGTTATGGACATGGTTCGGTTGCTGAACATGCTGTGGCAGCTGTAGGAATAGAAAATATCCCTCAAGTCGTGGTTAAAATTTTAGAAGATTGTCGCTTGTGTTCGTTTACTGAAAAATCATCACGCTATCAAGTATTTACCCGTAATCGTGTGGCCGTGCCCATAACACTGGAAAAAAGTCCTTATATGATTGAGGTCAATCAATTGTTTGACAAGCTTTATGAATTATACGATGAATGCTACAAATTACTGGAGCCTGTCATGAGCAAAAAAAATCCTCAAGGTTCTTTATCAGATGGTGCGTATAAAGCGGTTTTAAGGGCATTGATTTGCGACAGAGTTAGATATTTATTACCATCGGCTAGCTTGACTATGGTTGGAATGACAGCAAATGCACGCAACTGGAGTTTAGCGATTTCTAAATTACTTTCGACTGATGATTCCATATCGCAAATGGTTGGACAGATGATCAAAGACTCTTTACGCGGACCAGAAAAAGGAGATCCAAATGAAGCATTATCCGAATACCCCTTGCCAACGTTATTGAAATATGCGGACCCTAACTCTTATAGAATCAATCTACCTAATAATTTAAGTAAACTTGCGAATGAAATTGTTTCTAAATATAAAATTTCAAATAACTATCCAGAAAGGAGCGTTGTTTGTACTTATGATGACGCATTGGCTGAAAAACGTATAGCAGCTTCGTTACTTGCCCTATATGGAAAGATGAATCAAAACCAAGCTTTGGATTTATTAGCGCAAAAACCAGAATTGACGGAAGTGATAATTAGACAAGCATTAGTTGAACGCGGACCTCACGATCCCCCACCTCGTGCTTTTGAACACGCTTGGTTTCAACATCAGATTGTTATGGATTATGGAGGATGGAGAGATATTCAACGCCATAGAATGTGCACGCAAAGCAATCAACCATTGGGAACAGAGTTGGGTTATGATATGCCGATAGAGATAGCGGAAATTAATAAAGAAAAAGAATATACTACGGTGATGGATATGGCGCGGGAATTGAATCATAAATTGCTGGATGCAGGACTTGTTAATGAAGCTGAATATGTTGTGCCAATGGCTTATAAACGCAGATTGGTTATCAGCTGGAATATGCGCGAATTATTCCATTTTATAGAACTTCGATCTGGTAAAAAAGGTCATCCTAGTTACCGCAAAATTGCACAAGAATTGTGGCATAGTTTAAATGAAACACATCCTCTTATCGCTCATTTTATTAGAGTTGATCTTAGTGAAACGGGAATTTCAACACTTGGCGATAAACCGAAAGGATTTTAATGCTCATAAATATTTATTAAAATTAAAAATTTAAAATAAAATCTTGAAATAATATCCGTTTAATCTCAAACATTGAAAGCAAATAAAATTCGATATTAGAAACAATATATTGATATACCAAAAACTTGTATTTAATTATTAATTTATAATTAGTTTTTTATTATTTGCCAGTATAGTTATCTTTGTGTCAAAATATTGTAAATATGATTAAAAGACAACAAACTGATGGACAATATATTGTGATCGAAGGAATTGACGGATCCGGAAAATCGACGGTTAGCGAAGCTTGTGAAGAATGGGCTAGGGAAAGAGGTATTGTATTTTTTAATGTAATTGAATTTGCGAAGCGCGAATATCGTTTACCAAGTTTGAGTGATATGGAGGGCATAAACGGGCTCTTGATAGCAGAGCCTACTTTTTGTTGGATTGGAAAAGCGATTCGCGATGAAATAATTTTCAAAAGGAAAGAAGAAAAAATACCGCGATATGACGGATGGGAAACTGCTCAAGCATTTGCGATTGATAGGTTGATACAATTTCGTCGACTCATAATACCATTTTTGCAAAATCATCCGGAAAGGATAGTAATACAAGATAGAAGCTTGGCATCAAGTTTGGCTTATCAGCCATTGCAAGATCAAAGTTTATCGACCGAGAGACTACTGGAACTATCTGGAAACAGACAGGCTATCGAATTCTATCCAACATTATTAATATTAATAAGAACGGAAGCTTCGGCGGCCATGGCTCGCCTAGAAGCAAGAACCGAAAAACAAGATCATGTTATTTTTGAAGAAAAAGATTTTCAAACTAAATTAGCGCAAAGATTTTTATCGGATAATGTTTTAGGACCATTTAAAAAAGCGGGCTCTGTAATCGGAACTGTGAACGGAAATTTAAGTATAGAGGAAGTCGCAACCTCGGTTAAAGAACTATTGTCGCGTGAAATGTCAAAATTTGGTATAATTAAATCATGATTTTTCTAAATAGAGCTTAATGCATAATTAAAAAATACTATGTTAAACCCCACAGAAGCCAAACAGGCCTTAATGAGTAATCTGGGAATATTACTTGCACTCATTTTTTGGTCTTTATTAACAATTATTGTCTTTAGCGTTTTAAATATTATCAAATTTGAAGGAGCTTGGATGATCGGCTTGGCACTGGCTCTGATTTGGTTAGGCGCTTTTGCTTGGTACATAATCAGACTTTGGAAGCTCGCACCAAAAATCAACATCTCCCCCTATGCCTCATTATGGTTGTTATTGCCTTTTGTGGGGATATTTATTACAGCCATGCTATTTTTGGAACCTTTAAAATATATTTCTGATAATAAACCGAGCTCAAAACAATTGCCATTAACTTGGAATCTGATAAAAGATAGCTGGCAAATATATAAAGTTAATTTTAAAATTTTAATCAAATCAGCAATTGGTTTTATTTATTTGGGATTGATACTTGGAGCATCAGCCGGCTTGGCAACAGTTTGGCCATTGTGGGATATGATGCATTTGATAATTTCAATTTTATCAATTTTTGCTACAATGTGGATAGGTATTAAAATATTCTACACAGTAGCTCAATTGGATGAAGGCAAGACTCCCAGTGGCAATGAAGCGCAACTAGCTAATAAAAACTTTCAACAATATTTTCTTGTAAGCCTGCTAGTTATTTTAATTACGGTTGGTCCGTTGGCAATAGCGATAATTTTAATCAGTATTATTGGCATTTCCGTTGTAAACCCTATATTCGGAATATTCGTGGTAAGTTTAACTTCGGTAAATAATTTTTTACAATTTTTGCAAGATAACAAAGCTTTACTTTTTGGCGGAGGTTCATTATTAGCGCTTATTTTCTTGGCTTCTTGGGTTTGGATGATTTATAAATCAATTCAACTTTCGCAAGCCATACCGGCGCTATTACTAGACGGGGCCATGGGCATGAACGCCTTAAAAGAATCAAAACGAATTATAAAAAATCGCTGGTGGGGAATGTTTTGGAAAAATCAATTATGGGGTTATGTGATAAGTTTGGCTTACCTTGTTTTGGCTGTTACCTTGGGCTTAATTTTGTTTATCCCCTTATTATTGACACAATCTATAGATTCCATGACTCCGTTGATCGAAATATTCGATAAAATACTGGATGGATTTTTACAGACGCTTTTAGCCCCCTTGGCCTTCATCTTCATAATTAAACTATATAAATCTTTTCAAAAAACTGCAGATTGATCGAATTAAAGCTATTAAGATTAAGATTTATTAGGAAAGATTATCAATCTTGATAATTTTTTATTTTTACCTTAAATAAATATTTTTAAATGACTTTTGACGTTATGCTCAATGTGGTTTAGTATATTTGTATTATGAAAATGATACCGATTATAGGATTGGAAATACATGTTCAATTGAACACAAAAAGTAAAATGTTCTGTTCTTGTCCAAACGTGGACGATGGTGTTGCTCCCAATACGGCCATTTGTCCAATTTGCACAGGTCAACCTGGAACTCTACCTGCTTTAAATGAGGAAGCTCTAAAAAAAGGCGTTTTGGCAGGATTGGCCTTGAATTGTGCTATTCCAGATATTAGTGCATTTGATCGTAAGAACTATTTTTATCCAGACTTGCCGAAGGGATACCAAATCTCACAATTTAGACTTCCGGTGGCCTTAAATGGCAGTGTTACTATAGAGATTCCTAAAGATGATGCTTTACCAAATCGTGAGATGATTCGCATAGGTATTACACGAGCACATTTAGAAGAAGATGCGGCTAAGAATTTTCATGCTCCAAGAGGAGTGGATGGCAAACCTGCGACTTTAGTTGATTATAATAGGTCTAGTACTCCCCTTTTAGAAATTGTTACCGAACCAGATTTTAGATCTCCGGCCGAAGCCAAGTTTTTCTTGCAAGAATTACGTGCAATTATGAGGGCTGTTAAAGTTTCGAACGCGGATATGGAAAAAGGACAAATGCGTTGCGATGTTAATATTTCCATGATGGAAGTTGACGATCAAGGCTTTCCGGTTAAAGCAACATTAAACCCACGCACAGAAGTCAAAAATCTAAATTCTTTTAGATCCGTAGAAAGGGCCATAGCATATGAAATTCAAAGGCAAAGCGCGCTTTATGAAACTCATACTCCTCCCGTAGAAGCCACTCGAGGATGGGATGACACGCAAGGTAAAACCATCGAACAACGCACAAAAGAGTCCAGCGCTGATTATCGCTATTTTCCAGAACCGGATTTACCTCCGCAAGATTTGCGAGAAATCCGTGAAAACTTAAAAAATCGCTTACCCGAATTACCAGCGCAAACACGGTTAAGATTGATAGAAGATTATGGTTTTTCTAAGGCAAATGCCATGTTTTTTACAGCAAATGAAGGATACGTGGAGTATGTTGAACAAGTAATGGGTGAATTGGCAGGTTGGATAGAAGCATCAGATGATCAGATTAAAAGCGGAGCTGAAGCCCTAGAAGAAAAGAAGTCAATTTTTGCTAAATTGGTTGGCGGTTGGCTAACAAGTAAACTAGCCGGATTATTGGCCGAAAAAAATTTAACAATCAAAGAAGCTAATATTGATCCGGAAAATTTTGCTGAATTTATCCATTTATTGGAGCAAAAAGTGATCAATAGCACGAATGGTCAAAAATTGTTGCAACTCATGCATGAAACCGGAGGCGATCCGTCCAATCTGATGGAAACTTATAATCTGGGTCAGACTATGGACGAAGATGAACTTATTGGAATCATAAAAAGAATTCTAGAGGATAATGCGGATAAAGCTGAAGAGATTAAAAACGGTAAAATGCCACTAATCAAATGGTTTGTTGGCGTTGTAATGCGTGATACTGAAGGTAAAGCTGATCCGATGAAGGTGGAAGCCGAGATACGCAAACAATTGGATGTTTAAATTAAAATTTAACCAATTTTATACTAATTGGGATTTTTAAGATAAATCTAAAAAGAAATTCAAACTTTTTTGAAAGAATTAGATCCTAGCTGAAACGATACCAAGCCTTAATTAAATCCACGGCTTGTTTTTCATTTTTTACCCAATGAATACGAGTATCTTTTTTGAACCAGGTTTCTTGACGTTTAGCATACTGATAAGTGACACGCTTCGCTTGTTCGATGGCCTCGTCAAGCATGATCTCGCCACGAATATAGGAGGCAATTTCGCGATAACCTATGGAAGTCATGGCCGGAGCATTCCAACTTATTCCCCCATCATGCAAACGACGAACCTCTTCAGGCCAACCCTCTTCTACCATGCGAGTTATTGATTGATTAATACGCTCCCGCAATACTTCGCGAGTCCATTTAATACCTATTTGAAAAGCGTTGATAACTGGCTTTTGCTTGATTCTTAATTGTGAAATTGGCTTACCGGTAAATGTGCATATCTCTAAAGCGCGAATAACACGACGAGGGTTTTTTAGATCAACATTGATTTTGGCATCCGGATCCATTTTTAGAAGGAGCTCGGTTAATTTACTTAAAGGCTGTTTTTCATAAGATGAACGTAAAGATGGATTTGGCGGAACTGCAGGAATGGCAAAATTATCGACTAAAGCTTTGATGTATAATCCGGTTCCCCCAACAACAATAGGGAGATGGCCACGACGATGAATGCCATTTATGGCTTTTAATGCTATGCGACGCCATTCAGCCACGGAGATTATTTTTTTAGGATCCATAAAATCCATCAAATAATGAGGAATTTCGGGATAAGGAGATTCTTGACCTGGCAAATCTTCAGGATTGATCCCCAATTTTTCATAGTCGCTTGAATAAGGAACTCGAACAAGATAAGCATTATGTCCTAAGAATTTACCACGCCTGCCGGGAGGCTTTCCTGTGCCAATAGTTAATTTACGATAGATTTGACGCGCGTCAGCATTGATTATTTCACCGTTTAACTCTCGAGCAATTTTAAGGCTAACACCTGTTTTTCCAGATGAAGTTGGACCGAGTATCACAAGAACCCGCGGCAATGAACTGTTTTGATTGGCCGGGAGCGTTAAATCATTGGACATATAATTATTAGATGATTATTCAACAACTGGACTTACATCGTCTTGAATCATATCTTCTTCGAAAAAATTTTTATTTTGCATTTCCGATTCTTTATAATCCTTGCACTCACGGACAAATAAAGGATCTGTAAGATCGGAGCAATTAACCGGAAGAGCCATTATTTCTTCGTAAGCTGTAAGACAAGTAATACGTGATATGGCGCTTTGATTGCATAAATTAGGATCTTTGGAAGCTAGAGCTTTATCCAAAAAACACGCAAAAGTGTATTCAGCATTTAAACAATCATCCGATGTTTGAGTTTTTGGAGATTTATTATGGCAACCGGCTCCGAATAATACGATAATGAAAAAAAATGGTAAAAAATATTTCATACATTTATTATAACAACTTATCCATCACTTGGCACGATTTCACCTTCCAAGATCCAAGTCATGGGCTTGATAATTTTTGCTTTAATAATAGATCCTGGTTTTATTTCCACTCCTTGCGATTTTATTCTAGCTCTTTTAAATTCAGAATTTGTGCCTAATAGCCACTCTCCATTTTGGCTCTCAACAAAAACTTTAATGATTTTATCTTGATAGATTTTATTTTTTTGTTGTGTAATATCTTCCATTAATGATTGAATAATCTGCCATCTTTGTTTTTTTATTTCCGCGGGCACGTCGTCAGGATAAAGGCGCTGACTTAAAGTGCCAGAACGTGGAGAATATTGAGCGGTATAACAAATATCATAATTGCAGGCTTTATAAAGATCAACGGTATTTTGAAAATCGACTTCGGTCTCTCCGCAGTATCCCACAATAATATCAGTTCCTAGCGCTATTTCCGGGCGAATTTTTCTGATTTGCTCGATTATATCCAAATATTTTTCGCGCGTGTATTTACGATTCATCTTCCGTAAAATCTCGTTAGAACCAGATTGCACAGGCAAATGAAGATAATTAATCTGTTTAGGGAGAGTAAGGGCATGGATAACCTGTTCGTCCATTTGCATGGGGTGAGCAGCTGTATAATGTAAACGCTCGATACCTGGAATTTGATTAATTTCCCAAAGCAAAGCCGCAAAATGATTTTGATAAGGATTGTGAGAATGAAAATTGCTTGCATCTGGGGCCCTATAAGCATTAACAGTTTGCCCCAAGAGGGTAATTTCTTTAACGCCTTTTTGAGCCAAATCGTGCACTTCGGCGAGAATATCTTGCAGGGGGCGGTTGCGAATTAAACCGCGAGCATAAGGGACTACACAATAAGAACAAAAATGATTACATCCGGTTTGAATGGAAACATAAGCTTGAATCAAAGAGGATCGTAAAGGATTTATTTTCAAATAATCATCAATCTCGTCACCAGAAATCATCCATTCGGGGCGCAATTCGGCTATCCAACGAGGCAAATGAATCATTTCGGGGGTGCTGAAAAATAAATCCGCAATTTTGACGCGCTCTCTTAATTTACCATCTTTATCGCGCCCGGCCATGCATCCGGTTATGGCAACAACCAAACGTTCGCCATTTTTTTTGCGATTGGCATATTTTTCCATGAGTCCCATGATACGACTTTCGGCATGCTCGCGCACAGAACAAGTGTTTAAAATAATTAAATCCGCATCATCTTCACCATCGGCAAAAATAAAACCAACATTATTTAACAATCTGGCTAAACGCTCGGAATCATTGGTATTCATCTGACAACCATAGGTTTTTATATAATACTTGGGCTTATTCATGTCTCAAAATACTACCTTTACTAATCAATGAAGTCAATCGACTAAATATTGATTTATGTCGTTATAACGAAATTATCCATAATCAATAATGCATGATGCGTAAAATATAACAAATCCGAACAATCTCTTAATTTGTCATGAACTTTATAAAAAACACCACAATTAATATTTGTGTTATAATTATTCATATGCCTGATAAAAAATTAACCCCCGAACAAATTGATAAAATTCAAGCAATATTAAAAAAATATCGTGAAGAAACGGATAAAATTCTAGAAGAATATTATAGCAAAGTTAAGCAAATTCTAGCTGAACAAGATGCTAAAAAAATGGAAGAACTGAAACAATTAATCAGTAAAAATACATAATAAGATAGCAACTTATTATAATTCATTTGCTTCGATTTCGAGAAGGCGATTATACTTTTCAACACGTTCAGAACGTGAAAGTGAGCCTGTTTTTATGTATTCAGAACCACAAGCTACAGCCAGGTCGGCGATTGTAGTGTCATCCGTTTCACCAGAACGATGAGAGATGGAAGTTACAAAACCGTTTTTATGAGCCATTATGATAGCTTCGGCGGATTCAGTGAGAGTGCCAATTTGATTAACTTTAATAAGAATAGAATTGCAGGCTTTTTCTTTAATAGCTTTTTTGAGGCGAGCGATATTTGTAACTAATAAATCATCGCCGACGATATGTGACTTTTTTGCTAAACGTGGTAAAGAGCCGGACCAAGCTGCCCAATCATCTTCAGCGAAGGGATCTTCGATAGAAATAAGGGCATATTTTTTTTGCCAAGCCAAGTAGCGATCCAATAATTTATCGGAAGTGAATTCACGATTGTTTTCTGCGCGAAAAGTGTAAATAGCTTTGGAGCTGTTGTAAAATTCAGAAGCGGCAACATCGATAGCTAAAGCTACTTCTTTGCCCGACTTATATCCTGCGGATTTAATAGCCTCATTTAAAAGATCAAAGGCTACTTCCACGTTTTTAAGTTTAGGCGCAAAACCACCCTCATCGCCGACTGTGATTGCAAAATCTTTTTTAATTAAAATCATTTTCAAAGCTTGAAAAACTTCGGATCCAATACGAATACGATCACTCATTCTGCGAGCCAAAGGAACAATCATACATTCTTGAATATCAAGACTCCAATTGGCATGAGCGCCACCATTTAACACATTCATCGTGGCTATTGGGAGAGATGCTTTGTGCGGAAAAGCGTAAATTTTGCGCAAAATTTTCCATAGAGGTTGTTTGGCCATGACAGCATGAGCCTGAACACAAGCTAATGAAACAGCAAGAATAGCATTAGCGCCAAGTTTTTTCTTATTTTCTGTGCCATCTAACTCTAACATTACATGATCAATATCTTTTTGACGACGTACATCAATATTTTTTAAAATGGGAGCGATTTTTTTATTGATGTTGGCTACGGCTTTTAATACACCTTTGCCACCATATCGTCTTCCTCCATCGCGCAATTCAAGAGCTTCATGTGAGCCCGTGGAAGCGCCAGAAGGAACTTTAGCCTCAGCAGAAGCTCCGGACTTTAAAGTAACACGACAAGCGACGGTTGGATTGCCACGCGAATCAAGAATTTCGCGAGCGATTATGGATTTTATGAGATAGTCAGTTGTAGACATAAATTAAAAATACGCAGATTTATTTATGTTTAGATGGTTTATGATTTTATTTTTTGATGGATAATGTGTTTCGCTTGATATTTTTACGAGATAATTTCTTTTTCTTTAGTGAAACTGTTTTGACTCTGGGTTGCTTTTCCATCAATACTGTTATACCCGGAATTTTACCGTTAGACGCTATAAACTCTAATAATGCTCCACCGGCCACGGAAATGTGATCAAACCAATCATCCATCCCTGTAGCAATGGCTAAAGGGATCGTGTCTCCACCTCCTACCATACCATAAGCTTTACCACGAGCGCGAGAAGCAATTGCATAACCTAAAACCATGGATCCATGCGAAAAAGCCGTAATTTCAGCAATACCAACCGGACCGTTCCATAGAATAGTTTGAGCTGATTTTATGATTTTGGCCCATTCTTTCATGGTTTTGGGACCAATATCGCCAATTATTTCATTGGCTTTAACATCTTTTAACTCAGAGCGACGCAAATCGGAGTCAGAATCTAGAGATTTGCTAACAATAAAATCCTGCGGTAGAAGAATTTTATTATTTTTTACTAATTGTGAAGCAATTTTAATGATTCCCTCTTCTAAATATGATTTACCGATTTCTATATGTTTGGCTTTTAATAACGAATGCGCCATGGCTCCACCGATGAGAATCTTGTCTGCTTTTTTTAATAAAGCATGTATTACTGGTAATTTTGTTGATAATTTAGCGCCACCAATTAAAGCAATAAAAGGTTTTTTTGGCTTGACTAGGAGTTTGGAAGCTGCGGATATTTCGTTAATTAATTCAGGGCCTGCATAGTGAGGCAAGAGCTTGGCAATAGCGTGAACGGAAACGTGTTTACGATGACATGAAGCAAAAGCATCATTGATATAAATATCAGCTAAAGAAGCATAGATACTTGCTAGTTTCCTGTCGTTGATTTCCTCGCCTTTATAAAAGCGAACATTTTCAAGTAATAGTACGGATCCATTTTTTGTGGCTTGAATTGTTTGCTTGATTTCAATAAGGCCGTTTTCTGTTTCTAAATCTTCTCCGCAATACATTATGGAGTCTTCAAGATAACCTTCAATGTATGGCAATAATTGTGCTGTGGAGAGATTGCTCTCTCGATTTTTTGGCCGGCCAAGATGCGTAATGACGATTGTGACAGCGCCTTGCTTTTTTAACCATTTAATGGTTTTAACGGAACGCTCTATTTTAAGGAGATCTCCTTCTGTTGGAACTTCGCGTAGAGGCATATTCCAATCTACACGTAAAAGAACGCGTTTACCTTTTAAACCAGCGTTTTTGGTTAGAGTTTGAATTTTATTCATATTTAATATGATATCAATTACAACGAAGAACGTCGAACTCTAAAACTTCGTGTAATAAACTAAAATCAAAATACATCAAAATCGATTTAAGATTCTTTTAAAGAAACCATAATCTTAAAATTTGATGAACTTTTTAATTATATTCCCAATTCGATAATGACAATCTCGGGCGGGTTGAAGAGACGAGCGCGACAGCCGACTTCACCCAAGCCTCCGTTAATGATGGTTGGTATGCCTTTGATTATTTTGCGACCAATATCGGCTTTACGCCCAAATATAGAAGGAACATGTAAAGCCCCAATAAAAGGGAGACGGATCTGACCTCCATGAGAATGGCCAGCAAGAGCCAAATCGGTTTGTCCTTCGGGGATATTTTGTATTAAATCAGGCTCGTGAATAAGCACGAGATGAGGTTTATTATCTTGTCGTTGTAAAATAAAATTATTGCTAATCCCATAAAAACCATCATCGGATCCGGATAAACGAAGCTCTTTACCCTGTACAGTTATACTAATACCTGTATTTATAAGACTATGTAAACCATATGAGTTTAATTTGCGACTAATGAATTTAGGATCATCTTGATAGTCATGATTGCCCAAAATATAAAAAGCTCCATATAGTGATTTAATATTTTTGATGGGCTCGAAAGCCTGAATATCAACAGCATCATGAACAACCATATCTCCACCGACAAGAAGTAGATCTGGTTTTTCATTTTGTAATTTTGCGACGATCTTCTTCATCCATAATCTACCTTTTTTGGGTCGCAAATGTAAGTCAGAAATAAAAGCAACTTTTAACCAAACACTTGGCATGGTACCAATATTTTCACAATAGCGTGAGATTTTAATGCGCTTGGGCGCTAAAAAAACACCATAAGCGAGCATCATTTCGCTAAGAAACATGGCATATGTTAAATATAACCACTTATTACCCAAAATAACTCCAAAAATCCCTAAAATTAACCCAAAAATAGCTAACAAAAATATGAGTACATCAAATACTACAAAAGTTTCTATTGATTTTTGCAAATCCAATTTTCGCACAATTATTATAAAATTTTACCCAAAACCAAAGCCATTTCTGCTAAACGATGCGAATATCCCCATTCATTATCATACCAAGCAAATATTTTAGCTAAATCTCCATCAATGACCTTGGTCATGCTTAAATCTATGATTGTGGAATATGGATTACCAATAATGTCTGTTGAAACAATGGGTTCGTCGGTGACGGCAAGAATATTTTTCCAACGTTTTTGCTTGGAAGCTTTGATGAAAGTATCATTAATTTCTTTAGCAGATGTGTTGCGTTTTAATATGGCTGTGATATCCGTTAGAGAACCAACGATCGTTGGAACGCGAACTGCGACACCATCGAATTTATTATCCAGTCCTTTGATTACTTCAGTGACAGCAATAGCGGCTCCGGTTGTGGTTGGAACAATGTTTTGCGCCGCAGCTCGTGATCGACGTAAATCCTTATGTGGACCATCTTGAATATTTTGATCGGCCGTATAAGCATGAATAGTTGTCATACCAGCTTTTTTTATGCCAAATTCATCCATTAAAACCTGCATGGCCGGAGCTATACAGTTAGTGGTGCAAGAAGCATTATTGATTACATGAGAACTTTTTTTGAGACTTTTTTCGTTAATTCCCATGACATGAGTCGGAATACCACCGCCCTTAGCAGGAGCGCTAATGATAACATTTTTGGCACCAGACTTAATATGCAAGCTTGCTTTTTCAAGATCGGTAAAAAAACCAGTGCACTCTAATACCACATCTATTTTAAGATCTTTCCAAGGCAAATTGAGAGGATCTTTTTCGGCGAAAACTGGAATTTTTTTGCCTGCAACTATTAGAGATGATTTTGTATATGAAACTTTTTCATGATAATGACCATATGCTGTATCATATTCTAAAAGATGAGCTAAAGTAGAGGTATCAGTTAAATCGTTAATAGCGACCACATTAAAACCAGATTTTTTAAGACCGGCTTTTAAAGTATTTCGACCAATACGGCCAAAGCCGTTTATAGCTATTCGAGGCATAATTTTATACTATGATAATTGTAAAAATTATTTTATATTGATTTCTCTTTCTCCTGAAATTTGCAATTCACCTGATTCGGCAAATTGATATTGAATGACAGCTAAAATGTTATTATCTAGCCAATTGATATGAAGTTGACCTTCTGCGTCTTTAAAAAATAAACTATCGGTTTCGCGAGTCAATAACGACTCTACATTTGCGCTAATATCAATCAACATAATTTGACCAACGCCTTTTTCATCTTTGGAAAAATAAACCGCATGAAGCATATCAGGAGAAAATATTGCTTCAGCCGGAACTAAATTTGATTCGGCTAAAACACGACCGCTTTTTGACTCAATTATCCATACTCGTTTATCATCAGTATTACGTTTTCCACCATAAGCCCAAGCGCCAAAAGCTATACGAGAATAATCTTTATTGACGGCAAAGGGATGCAATAACTCGCTAGTAAGAGGAGAACCAACAATTGCCCTGACGCTTGGTATCAATACTTCTTTGGATCCACTTTCATTTAAACGATAAATCATAAGATCGTCGCAAGGACCCGTAAAAGTTGCCGGACAAGGGGTATACGCAAGTCTTAAATTAGATACATCAGCATCACGATATTGCATTTTACTTTCCGGAGCAGTTTGATCTGATGTAGACGGAACTTGATTTACTTTATTACTCATAATATTTATGACATTTATCAACTTCTCCTGTTTTTCATAAACACGGTATAAAGCAAAACTCACTACTGTTAAACTAATAAAAAGAATGAAGATAATTAATGCCGATCCTATTGGTTGGCCGGCAAATAAAGGCTCGGCTTTGTGGATCGTATTAGTTTTTTTTACGATCGGCTTATGTTTTTTTACTGGCATAAATAAAAATCAAAAAGATTGGCTTAATAAACGAATTATAACATAAAAAAGCAAAGCATAACAATAAATTAGTTTGATAATTCAAAAAACCTTGTCGTTAAGACAAGGTTTTTTTATTATATTTCAATTAGCAGGTACTTGGACTTGATCCAATTTCCCAGCGAACAAAACGAGCAACAACAATTTTTTCTCCAATGGTGACGATTTTTTCGTTAATCATTTGTTCAATTGTTTTTTCTTCATCCTTAAAAAAATTCTGCCTAAGCAAGCAAACATCATCATACCATTTATCTATTTTACCTTGTAGAATTTTTGCTTTGATATCTTCAGGCTTATTATCGTTAGACATCTCTTGCATGAACATTTCTTTTTGCTTAGCCAAATCAGCTTCAGGAATTTGTTCCGGCGAAATGTAAGTTGGGTTCATAGCGGCAACTTGCATAACCAAATCATTGGCAAAAACCACGAAATCATTATTGCGAGCCACAAAATCAGATTCGCATTGAAGTTCGAGCATAGCGGCCAGTTTTTTATTATGATGCACATAAGTCGCAAAAATGCCTTCGGTAGTTGTGCGTTCTGCAGATTTTTTAGCAGCTTTTAGCTCTCCGCTTTTGCGCAAGAACTCCATCGCTTTTTCCATGTCATCACCAGCTTCGTCCAAAGCTTTTTTACAGGCCATCATACCGGCGCCGGTTTTGGCGCGTAAATCGGCCACTAATTTTACATCGGCCATAATATTCTTTGATAACAATTAAAAAAATTAAGAATAATATTTTATTTCATGTGAGACACATGCGACGCAATGTATAATAATTGAATAATTTATACAATATAATTTCATTTTACATTGCTTTATATTTGCTTCAGATTTTTACGAGCGCCTGTTTGAATGAGAGCACCACCCAAGCGCGAACGATTCGATTCCCATTCGGCCTTTCCCTCTTTGCAAGCCATGGCGATTGCGCTAACAATGAGTTCGATTGATTTTACAGCATCATCATTGGCAGGAATCGGATAATCGACTTTTTGAGGATTAACATTGGTATCACAAACGGCGATAATTTTAACTCCCCTTCTCATGGCTTCGGCTAAGGCTGTATTATCTTTATGAATATCGGAAATAAAAATTGCTTCTGGAACACGATTCATGTCTTGAATACCACCAACTTTTTCATCTAAAGTGGCGATTTGCTCATTAAATTTTAATTGCTCAAGTTTTGTATATTTACCAAATTCGCCTTTTTCCTGTTTACGTTTAAGATCTTTATACTTTTTGAGCATTTGAGCGATAACTGAAAAATTAGTCAAAGTGCCACCAAGCCACCGTTTTGTAACATATGGCATTTTGGCCTCAGTTGCGAATTTTTCAATAATTGGCGATGCTTGCTTTTTAGTGCCCACAAAAAGAATAGTGCCTCCACGCATGGTGACTTGCTTGCAAAAAGAGATAGCTTCTTCCAAAGCTTTTTGTGTTGCTTCTAAATTAATAATATGAATGCCGTTTTTGGCGCCGAAAATGTATTTTTTCATATTCGGGTGCCACTTAGACGTGCGATGACCAAAATGCACGCCTGATTCGAGCATTTCAACTAATGTTGGAACTTTTGGCATAAAATGTTTAAACCTATGATAATTGAAGATAAAATCTGCAAAAATCAATCGGGCCTTAACCCGCTCTTTTGCTATCTACAAGGATCTCGAATTGCCAAACTCGAGACAGGCTCTTGCGATATTAAGACAAAAGATGAGGCATCGTGTTATAGATTATGATTTAAAAAGCGCCTATTACTAGGCGCGAAGAGTTTAACAAAAACTGTTTTTTTCGTCAACCTAGAGATTTATTCAGGTAGGCGAACTCGATAAGCTATATATTCTGGAGGAAAGTCAGGGTGAATGACCAACGTATTATCAAGAATATTGCCCTGTCCATTACGAAACATCTCAACTTGGAGAATACCTTGGCAATCTTGACGGAATTTAGTCTGGCAAGCGGGCGTAAAATCTCCTTCAGTGCTTGGAACCATGATCATGAAATTGATCTCGCTGGTAAGCGGTAACATCCCCAAAGAACATTGTAAATCCGCTTTTGTATCCTTTAATTTTGTTTTACATGACACTGGTTGTGGCTCCATATCCTCGAACTGGAGCTGGAAAGATCCTTTAACTTCGAGGCCGGGTTTTATCGCTTCTTTGCCCTCAAACATGGCATATGTAACAAATACCTCAACTTTATCTAAGCCATAATCAGCTGGACATGTACAAATGCCATTAATACAAGAACAATCTGTCTTCTCGTCACCGTTACAGGCAAAGATACTGAACCCGAGAAAAAATATACAAATCGATGATAATCCTATTTCCAAACTTTTCATGATCCCTCCTTACGGTTTTCTACAAAGTGTTTGTAAGTACTAATTACAGCAAACTCATCATATTTTAGCGAAATTGTCAATATTTATAGATTATCTTCTTATTTTGAGCACGGTTAAAAAAGATAGATAAGATGAAAATTTCTGCTAAACAAATTAAAAAAATAAATATCCAACTCTACTAATTCTAATTTAAAATAAAAAAGAACCTTCAACTTGAGGTTCTTGAGTAAGAAAAAAATTTAATGGAGCGCTATTTTATCCGACAGACAAGATTACTCCATCCGGACTCATTTTTTGAATAATCCATGTTGCCGGAGAGAATGCCATTGCGAACGCCACAGACCTCTTTCTTGCCACTGCAGACAAGGAAGTCTCCAATCGGGCATTCGTTTTCTTCGCAATACCACGAAGTTTGATCTTGTTTGGGCTCTTCGGAAGTGTAAGGCGAAAGGCCGGGCCACATCTCAAGCATTGTTCCACTTACGACTTCAGCAACTTCGCCATTATCGAGACGAGGCTCACAAACGAGATGGTTCTTGCCTAGAGATCCATAACACCAAATACTACCAATCGTATCAACATCTCCCATCCAATTAGGAAAGTTGATTAATCCACCTAAGGAAATTACGTGATTAACCTTAATGGGCGCTTTTATATAGACAACAACTTTGCCCATTTCACCGTATTGATCACATTCCGAAGAATGCAAATCGGATTCAACATCGGATTTTACGTCCGAATCAGGACATTCACATTCACCGAGAGTTAAATCCTTTTGGCAATTCATACGACCGCCTTTGCAAACATCATCACAAGGAACCCATGATTCGGGTGAACATTTAATTACATCTGGCTTTTCGGCAATTGTATCTGTTATCGTAATATCTTCCGCAACTTTGGCATCCGAAGCCGAGGCTTCGCGAGGAATATCGGACGGGATGTTGTCGCGGGTGAAATCAGCATTTTCATTGGAACTGCAAGCGAATCCCATAAAAACTAACACAAAAGCAAATAATCTGGTTTCCATGAACTTTTTCCTTTCTTTTTCTATATTGTAATGTACGTTTAGAAGCGTAAATACATCTATCAAGATAATGATAGCTTTATGTTTACACAATGATGTTATTCCAACACAATTTCATTAATTAGTCAATCATGAATAGCTATTAATCGCTAAATGCTATCCAAACAATCTCCACAGAAATGAGCCTCGATTGAGCGTTTGATTAATGTAAAAACTTGCAATTTTAGTTATTTTAGATAAAAAAACTGCTTCAAAAGCACTTGAAACAGTTTTGAAAAAAACGTGCTTAATTCGTTAAAATGTTATGAAGAGCGAAAGTTATAGCTGGCAGACAATTTTGATATCTTTATTCGTGCCCTCATAAACACCACCTATGATACTACCATTTGTTTCAACGCTACACACAAGCGCATGACCCGAATATACCATATATCGTGCCTGATAACATTTGCCCAAGTCACACAAAGTATTCTTCATACTTCCGCCGGGATAATCAGCAATACCTGGCTGAAACTTAACTATGGTTCCGTTCACAACCGGAGAATGAACCAAGCCTCCATCAGGAACAGGCCAACAAACATTACTGCCTGGGCAAGGAAAACAGGCTAGATTGCCAACACCAACAGAACTCCAGCACACGGGCTTGAAAGGAATGTCCACAATGCCAGAACTATCAGGATAATCGAGTCCGGCCTTGATCATGAAGCTTTTGCTGGTCCCGTTAGGCAATTCAGCGCAAATCATAATATTGCCGGTTTCGGTGGGAATACCAAAGCATTCTGTTGGTTCCAATGCGTCAGCTTCGAGCGAATCAATCGTGGAATCAATTGGAGGATCGGCTTCGATTATATCGAGAACAACATCTTCTGATACGTCGCCTTCATTATCAATATCTTTGATAACATCAAATATAACATCAGCTTCGGGAAATGTATCCGGTATCGTATCAAGCTCAATATCCTCTGCACTATCTGATGTATTAGCTTCATTGGAACCCGAATCAATAAAAGTGTCGAAAATAGTTTGATCAGATGCGTTCGCATCTTCCGCTATAGTGAACTTTCCTTTGGTATCGAGAAAACATCCTTGTGTCCATAGACAAATAATTGAAAGGGCGAGATATTTTATTTTTGTAGACATTTTTCACCACCTTTTTGTTTTTAAATTTTGACTATGTTAATTTTTTTATGAGAATTTAATTAAATTATATCTTAGTAAAGCAAAAAAATCGCTTTTTGTCAATCCTTTATTCATCAAAATATAAAGATTGAGTAAGCGATTTTATTGAATTATACTTATGTAGAGCCAAAAAACTGCTTATTCTTCATCATCTTGACCTATTTGACCGCTTTTAACAGCTAAAATTACGGCATCCAAATCACCATCCAGAATTAAATTGATATTGTGCCAGCTTTTTTTTATGCGATGATCTGTAATACGATCTTGAGGATAATTGTAAGTGCGGATTTTTTCGGATCTGTCAGCCGTGCCAATCTGTTCGCGACGTTCACGAGATAGAGCTTCGTTGCGCTTGCGCTCTTCCTCTTCCCAAAGACGAGCTCGTAGAATTTGCATGGCACGCTCGCGATTTTGAGTTTGCGAGCGCTCGTCCTGACAACTAACAACTATATTTGTGGGAATATGTGTAATACGAACTGCTGAATAAGTAGTATTTACGGACTGCCCGCCTTTTCCACCGGCGCAAAATGTATCAATGCGCAAATCCTTGGGATCGATGATATATTCTTCTTCTTCGAGCTCTGGCAAAATAGCAACCGACGCTGTTGATGTGTGAACGCGACCTTGTTTTTCCGTGGCCGGAACGCGTTGAACGCGATGAACGCCCATTTCGGTTTTGAGTGTACCATAAGCGTTTTGACCGTTAATCGTAAAAATTATTTCTTTATAACCTCCTTGTTCGGCCGGAGAGCTTGATATTAAATTGGTTTTCCAGCCCTTATTTTCCGCATAACGCGCGTACATCCTAAAAAGATCAGCCGCAAAAATAGCAGCTTCTTCACCACCAACTCCGGCGCGAATTTCGACTATGGCATTACTGTGATCATATGGTCCAGGAGGAATTAAAGCGGATTCGAAGTCTTGTTTAGAGCGCTGTAACTCTATCTCTAATAAAGGTATTTCTGCTAAAGCTAAATCGCGTAACTCGATATCATCCAAATTTAAAGATTCTTGAGCCTCTTTCAAATTTGCGACGGCGCGAGCATAAACTTCGCCTTTTTCGACTAATGTTTTAGCAATGTTGTAAGCGCGGGATGTATCGCGAAATAATTTTTGATTTAATAAAACTGCGGGATCAGATATTTTTGCTTCTAAATCCTTTAAATTAGCGCGAGCATCGGCCAACTCTTCAATCAAAGATTTCATATTTAATATTATTTAATATAATAATAAATTAAAAATAAAAATACCCCTTTTCTCTTGAGTTTGGAGCTGTCAAAATATTTATGACAAAACTCCATACTAGAGATGGGGTATTTTTATTACTAAGCTTCGATTAAAAATTCAGGCTGTTTAGCTTCCTTTTTCTTAGCGCGGGCCACGGCGCGTTTTTCGGCTTTTTGCCTTTTTGATTGGGCGTCTTTTTGTTTGGCAGCCTGCTTGGATTTAAACTTTTCAACACGACCTTCGGTATCTAAAAGAACCTTTTTACCAGTATAAAAAGGATGACAATTAGAGCAAAGCTCAACATGAATTTCGGGAACTGTTGAGCCAGCTTCAATTACATTGCCACAAGCGCAATTAATCTTGGCATTCGTGAAATATTTGGGATGAATATCTGCTTTCATAACGGGTGTACGATACCAAAACACAAAGAACTTGGCAAGATCTTGGCAATAGACTAGTATTTGGCTATGTTAACCAAAGATTTTTACTATGATTTGCCGAAAGAATGCATAGCGCAAACTCCGATTAAGCCCAGAGATCATTCTAAGCTTATGATTTTAAATTGCGCTAAAAAAGAAATTAAACATGGCAAATTTTATGAAATTACAGATTATCTGCATGCTGGAGATTTATTAGTAGTCAATAATAGCAAAGTATTTCATGCCAGATTAACTGGCTATAAAAAAGATAAACCATTAGAAATTTTTTTATTACGTCCAGATAATGAAAATTGGATAGTATTGATAAAGCCCGGTAAAAAAATATTAAAGGGAGATGTTATCAATTTTGAAGATAATATAAACGCTAAAGTTGAAACCAAGTTGGATGATGGTACTGTTATTATCAATTTTAATATTTCTCATGAAGATGTTTTTAATTTTGCGGAAAAATATGGAAAAATACCAACCCCTCCATATGTAAAAACAGCGCCCAGCGATACAAACGACTATCAAACTGTTTACGCTAAAATTACAGGTTCGGTCGCCGCGCCAACAGCCGGATTTCATTTTACTCCGGAATTACTTTTGAAGTTGCGTGATATGGGAATAAAAATAGCTTACGTAACTCTGCATGTGGGATTGGGAACCTTTAGGCCGGTTAAAACAGAAAAAATAGAAGATCATAAAATACATGAAGAATGGATAGAGATTAATCGAGATACGGCTAAAATTGTAAATGAGACAAAACGGAACGGCGGAAAAATTATTGCTGTTGGCACTACAAGTGTGCGCGCGCTGGAATCAGTAGCACGAAAAAATATTAATCATCAAAATACTGATGGAAAGATTCTTGAAGAATTTAGCGGATTTACAAATTTGTTTATTAAACCTGGCGATGATTTTAAAGTCGTTGATGTTATGATAACAAATTTTCATTTACCGGAATCAACCTTGATTATGTTGGTAAGCGCTTTTGCGCAAAGTAAAATAAATCAAGAAGATGAGGGACGCAAATTTGTACTCAATGCGTATCAAAAAGCGATCAATAATGACTATAGATTTTACTCATTCGGAGACGCTATGATACTTTTTTAAGTTACTAATTATTCTAAAGATGTTATCAATGCTTATAGCATATAAGATCTAGTTACCCACGCGACTAGCAACTTA
This sequence comes from uncultured Gammaproteobacteria bacterium, assembly GCA_964563385.1. Classification (GTDB taxonomy): domain Bacteria; phylum Patescibacteriota; class Patescibacteriia; order 2-12-FULL-60-25; family 2-12-FULL-60-25; genus MWCR01. Next base: position 15,409 of record CAZLVV010000006.1, on the reverse strand, counting down.
TAGCTAAAAACTTTCTTGAAGCCAACGAATATCGAACTCTTGTTCGTTGACGATAATCGCAAAAATGTCAGCCGAGACTTTATCTTCGTTAATATGTTCGTTTTGGAGTAAAAACTCGCTGATAGCAGAATAAAAATGATCGCGCTTTCGATCATCAACCGCTTCTTCGGGATAGCCGTATGCAATACTAGATCTCATTTTTACCTCAATAAAACGCCATTCATCTTCTTTACGAATTATGAGATCTATTTCGCCGAATTTTCCACGCCAATTTGTTTGTACGACCTCGTAACCTTTTTCAGTAAAAAATAAAACGGCGATTTGCTCGCCGGTTTTTCCTAAGATATGATTATGTTTCATAAAAACCAAAAATTATTATTTGCCTTTTGACTTAGGAATCCATTTATTCTCTTGTTCGCGCATCTTTTTAAATTGAATAAGCTTGGGAATTTCGATAAAAATATATTTATATAAAAAATATATCCAAACAAGCAGACAAGCAAACCAAATAATATAAAAGAAACGCATGCTCAAAACTGGAATTTGCTCATAAGCAAAAACCCATAGCGACAAACCGGCTAAACCCATGATAATCAGCATATTGCCGATTTTGGAAAATGCTCGACGATATAATTTTTCAATTTTTGCTTTTAATAAATAAACCTTACCAAGGATACCGAGCAATAAAAATAAAGAAAAAACTACCAAGAAGAAATACAAAATCCAACTCTGCATGGCCGGAGGATAAAGATTAAACCAGAGTTTTAAAGTTAGTAAATTATTCATATGAATAGAATCTTGCTCCAATAGCAAAAAATATGCAAGAAAAAAAATTAACCCCGAATATTTTGCGAGGTGCGCTCATAAAGCAATCCGTAATGAGAATGCCCAACATCAATTTCATCTAAAAACTCCAAATATGGAGACTCGCAAATATTCTTGCTTTGCTCTATAGTAATACGATGATCCAAAGGCGGACCAATAGGAGTGGGTTCCGCGCGCCATTCCACAATAACAACACGACCTCCGGGCTTTGTTAGACGCGCGATTTCACGCAACAATGCCGGTTTGTTTTGAGAGATATATAAATTATTAATCAAAAGACAAAGATCTAAAGAACCATCTTTAATGCGCGTGGCGCCAAAAACTTCTATATCTGACCAGACAGTAATAATATTAAAAAGATGATCATGTTTGATAATTAAATCCAAATGTTTCAAAACATCGCGACGAATATCAACAGCATAAACAACACCATCAGCGCCTACTAATTGAGCGGCTGGAATTACAAAATGGCCAGTTGATCCGCAACCCAAATCGGCTACGTGCCAACCATGCTGAATGCCAGCCCGCTCCAAAAGCTTAAATGGATTGATGAGTTCTGTGCCACTATGTAAAACAAATCCTTTCATAAGGTTAATGAATAAGCCAAGCGCCTAAAGTAGCTTTTAAAAACGCATTCCAAAGATTTGTCATAACCATGAAGCCCACAAAGCAAAGAATTAAACCGATAAATTTGTACATTAAACGAGTTCCCCCAGCTCCTAGATATTTATAGGTCCAAGGCATTTCGCCAAAAAAATCTTGAAAATAACGCGTCTTAATTACCATAAACGCTCCCACAGCCACAAGGATAAGACCAATTAATATTCTTATAAACATAATAAATAAATTATAGCATGTAACTTACAACATGTAACGAAACTATCACATGGATTTCCAGATCAAACCATCAGTGGCGATTTTGACAGTACCTGTAAAACCTTGCTTACGTACCTCGGACTCCATGGCCAAATTATCATCGGCACCAATATAATGAGTTAGCCATACTTCTTTAACTTGAGCGCGAGTGGCAAGCAAACCACATTGATCAGGAGCCATATGACCATAACCAGCGGTATAACCTTGACCGACACGCATCGCAGAATCGGCTATCAAAAGATCAGCATGTTCTGCATAAGCAAATAAAGAATCAGTAATTCCAGCGTCTCCGGTATAGACTATTACGGCATCCGAAGTTTCGATGCGATAACCCAAAGCAGGATGTTGCCCAAATCCATGATAAACACCAAAAGGCTTAAGAAGCAATCCTGGAAAAACTTCTTTTTGCCAGCCGGTACGTACAGGCTCAATAGTAAATTGAAATTTATCAGGCATATGATTTAATTTATTTCCGGCTTCGGGATGATGCCACTTCCAAACGGCTTCAAAGCCATCAGCAGATGCTTCATGCATATAAATAACCGCTTGGCGCATAAGAGGATCAGACTCTTTCCAAAGCACTCGGCATAGCTTGGCTTGCAGGAATTGGGGTAACGCAGCATGGTCTGGATGAACGTGTGTTAAAGCTATATGTGCGACATTGCCAATATCATAACCCTCGTCCTGTATTCGAAAACGAATACCTTCGGCAGCATCCAGCAAAAGAAGCTGATTATTGTAATCAATCAAAAAACCTGGCGGAAAACGACGCGGAGCTGACCCGCAACCATTGAAACATACTCCTGTGCCTAAAGCTATAATTTTAAGTGACATAATTATTCACATTATATCATATTGACATGCATATTCGCTAATGATAATATAATTGCTGTTATTATGATGCGAAATTGTAATATAATGTTTGTTAACTTTATTATTTTTACCACCTTAGGCGGCTCTGTTTAATTTTTTTCTTTATAAAATCCAAAGCCGCCCATAAGGCGGTTTTTTGACTCTATGAATAATCTGTTTACAAAAGAAAGCTTGTCGAGACTAACTTCCGACTTGATTAAATTTAAGACTGTATTCGGCAATAATTCTGCTTTTGCAGACTGTACTAAATTTATCAAAAACTACTTTCAAGACACGGATTTAATCATACGTGAAACCGAATCCAATGAAAATAAAAATTTAATTATTTTAACAAAAGAAACAAATAAACCTCAAGTATTTTTAGCGGGTCATATAGATGTTGTTGATGGAAATATTGATCAATTTGAGCCTTATATTAAAGATGGAAAATTATTTGGAAGAGGCGCTTGCGATATGAAAAGTGGGGTTGCGGTTTTAATGCAACTGATGCGTTATTTTTCAATGCGCGAAGATAAGCCATCTATTGGTCTTATGATTACTACTGATGAAGAACACGGAGGAGAAAATGGCGTGGGTTATTTATTGGATAGCTTGAGTTATAGAGCGGATTTGGCGATAATACCAGATGGCGGTAATGCTCCGGAAGAAATAATCGTTAAAAATAAAGGTTTTTTGCATCTCAAAATAACAAGCAAGGGTGTTTCGGCTCATGCATCAAGACCATGGGAGGGCAAGAGCGCGATTCATGATTTGTTAAAAAAATTAAACGAGATAAAGAAATTATTTCCGGACACGGATGAAAAATGGACTGAAACTGTAAACATAGGAACAATTAACGGTGGAAAAGCCACAAACCAAGTTGCGGACATTTCTACAGCTACTTTAGATATTCGCCATACAGAAAAGATGACTGCTGAAAATATTTTAACGATTATCCGTGATACGATACAAGATTCAGATTTGGATATATTGATATCCGGAAATGTTAATTTTACAGATGAAAGGAATATCAACTTGATTAAATATGCTGAAATTTTAAAAAGTGAACTAAATCTAGATGCTAAATTTATAGCCACGTCTGGCGGAAATGATGGAAGATACTTTAGCAAATATAAAATACCAGTATTAATTAATCGACCAAAATCAGCAGGATTGCACGGACCGGATGAATGGGTTGATGTAGAGAGTTTGGAAAAATATGCAAAAATATATCTGAAATACTTAAATGAAATACTTATAAAAAATTAAATATATACAAATATACACAAACCGCACCTTACAACTTTAGCGACATAATCAGATAAACCCAAACAGGAGACCAAAATGGATTCCGAAACTTACGAATTCAGGAAGTTTCAAATCTCTGATTTTGCAGATATCAACTCCTTGTATTTTGAAGAATACGGAAAGGATTATCCCTATCCTCTTAATTCTTCGAGAGAAGATCTAACACATTTTTCTACGGTAATCTTGTTAAACAAAACTATCATTGGTTTTGCACGTGCTACTCCTTACCGCAATCACAAAGACATCTTTGAATTCGGCGGTTTAATTGTCGCGCGCGCTTACAGGAAACACGGATTGGCTAAAAAGTTGACGGATATTCGCTTGCTTTCGGTGCTCAAGGAAAATCCACGCATTATTTTTTCTGAGCCGGTATGCAATAGGCCAGACAAAGCCTCACAATTGAATCTAATACATCATGGATTCATATATCTGGGAATTAGACCATTCAAATATCCGGCAATTAAACAAAAGATTTTGGGCAAACAAGGCGAATCAGTAGCTCTGGCCGCGCAATACTATCAAGCTGACGACTTTGGCACTAGACCGATTTATATTACAGATGATTATATACCTTTCTTGCAAGCGTTACCCAACCTTTGCCAAAAATGCTCGGAAGCTAAGCCCATGCAAACAGCATTTCCAGGTATTCAATCACGCCAAGGCATGGTATCCGACAATCTAGAAGGATCAAGTTTTGTCCATATTCCATTAAATTGGATGGATGCTCGTGTAATAATCAACAATTTCCGCAACCAAGGATACTTATTTTCCGGGATCTTACCTGGCTATGGAAAAACTGAAAGCGGAGAAATATTTGACTACATCACACTGTACAAGCCTCCGAGAATTCAACTCTATGATTTTGGCTTGATACATGTGATACCAGAAATGGAAGATCTCAAAAAACTAATGGAACAAGAATACCTTTCCAGTTTTTCCAATTTTTACACCAAGCAAGCGTCTTCACAACGTAGATTGGCTGTCGCATACTAATAAAGTTCCGATTCTTCTCGGAACTTTTTTATACTAACTGACGATAAGCAAAACCCACAAAAATTGATAAATCTTTTATGAAGTACGCGCGAAGTGTATGATTACAAGACCATAAAAAAACTCGTTATAACGAGTTTTTTTATGGTGCACGGAAGAGGACTTGAACCTCCAAGGGATTGCTCCCACTAGCACCTCAAGCTAGCGCGTATACCAATTCCGCCATCCGTGCAAGAATATATTGATTATGAGCCAAACAATACCAAATATCTCTAAACTTGGCAAGATCGTACGAATGGTATAACATCCATTCTACATACATATATCATGCGTTATGTATTTGTAATAAACTAATTTACAATCAATTTAGGACGCTTAGCTCAGCTGGTTAGAGTATCTCGTTTACACCGAGGGGGTCGAAGGTTCGAATCCTTCAGCGTCCACCATAACAAAAAATCCCTAAAGGGATTTTTTTAATAATATATCAGTCAAGAATTAATTGAAACGGCGCATGCGACCGGTAATTATTTTCAATTTTTGAGGAATTGCTTGAATAGTAAAATTAAACCCGTTTAATGCAAAACGATCAGCGCGAACCTCGATAGGTTGATCAGAAATTATTTGGCCATGGCTTAAGGAAAGTGTCGTGGGCAAAACTTTTGGAGCTATCAGCTTATTCCAAAAACTTTTTTGAATCTTCATTTTTTCACTAGGCAACATAATGACATCTAAAAGACCATCTCTAGCATTAATAAGAGAATAACTATTACTCCCAACTTCGCCCAAGTTACGAATTTTAATAGTGCCTCCATTAATCAACGACAAGCGATAATCATTACCGATTTGCAATGTGGCTGTTGTGTTTTCAAAAACCGCTTCAGTTAAAAAATATCGCTCGCTCAATTTGCCCATATCCAAAGACTCAATAAGACGAGCGCCGATTGTGCCACAAGCTTCGAGGCCCACTGGAATATTTAAAAGTAGCGCTATATCAGCCGGTTCGGCCACTGGTATATAGCCAACTACTACTGGTAAATCTGGTAAAAACCACATGACTTTATTCAGTGTATTATCATTACCAACGATAATTATATTAGTAGCTCCGCCATCTACAAAACCCTGCACCATTTCTTTGGCGCTTCTAAATAAAGCCAAACGTCCGACACGACCAGATAATCCCATGCCAGATAATCGTGTTTCCAGAGCGGCTACAATGTCTTGATAACGACGATCGATTAAAAAATCGTCGTAAATGTAGGCATACGCCGGATTCATAGGCAATGCCCCTCAAAAATAAATTAAGATGATTTGATTTCGGATTGCGAGGACTTAGCAATATTATCGTTTTTTGACGTGGGAGAATCTTGTTTTATTGCGCCCGTATCTTTTTTAGCGCCACATTTGAGATTGCCTTCAATAACCGCACCAGCCTCAACCACTATTGTTTCGCAAATGATTTCACCGACAATTTTTGCCGTGGTTTTTAATTCTAAGCGATCTGCGATAATAACATTACCGATTATTTCGCCAGCGATTACTGCGTTTTCTGCTTTAACTCCGGCTTTTACTTTGGCGTTTGCGCCGACGCTTAAAGTGGCATTTGTCTCGAGTGTGCCTACAACCTCACCCTCGATTTGTACATCACCCTGACTCTTAAACTCACCCTCTAAACGCACTCCTCCAGCAATGACCGTGGCTGACTGATTTTTTACTGATGTTGAAGCAATCGGCGTATTTAAATCGACCGACGCTTTTATGGGGGAATTATCCCTCGTATCTGTTTGTGGAGCTCCAAAAAATGACATAGTAAACAAACCTTATCTGTTAGTTGCCGGAGCGTCAACTTTTATAGCTGGCAATTGAACAATAAAAGTAGACCCTTTGTTTTTACCTTGACTCATACACTTAATTTTACCTTTACATGATTTAATGAGTTCAGAGGATATGTATAAACCCAATCCCAAGCCACAGTTATCATTGAGAATGTGTTTTTCTCGCAGAATAGGACTTGTAAACAAATTTTTTTTACGTGCAGAAGACATACCAATGCCAGTATCTGTAATTTTAATTGTTAATAGATTTCTTTGCCATGAAGTTTTGATATGCACAGATCCTTTATGAGTATATTTAATCGCATTGCTCAAAAGATTATAAATAAGATGAGATAAAACAGTTTTATCTAACATAACCATTTGAGAAATTTTTTGAGATTCATGTTTAAACTTTAGTTTAGACAGCTTGAATTGTGGACGCCATTCAGCGATTAATTTATTAATTAAATCGTTAGCATCGCATGGCTCAAGATTAACTTGATAGTTGCCATGAGAAAGTTGCATTATTTGTAAATAAGCCTCGGTTTGACTTAAGAGGCGATCAGTTGCGTCTTGAATAAGTAACACAATATGTTGCGCCTGTTTGGGTAATTTACCATATGATCCTTTGACTAACAGTGAAGTGGCGGCACGGATGGCGCCGATCGGACCTTTAAGCTCATGAGCCATTAACGAAGTTAATAGATTGTTATTTATTTTTTTTTGAGACATACTACATGGCATCCGGCATAGGAATAGCCAATAATTTTAAACTGTTTTGTAAAGCTATTTTTGCGGCAATTACAAGTTTTAATCTGATATTGCGCTCTTCCGGAGGAGCGTCTATAACTGGCACGTCTCGATAGAAAATATTAACAGCCGAGGCCGTATCTAAACACCATCGAGCTAAAATTGAAGGCTTGTATTCAAGAGAAGCACGTTCAACAGCTTCGGGGAATCTGGCAATGGCCATAATTAAATTCTTTTCAGATTGTTCACGGCAAAAATTGGCATCACCCTTGATATCGGATAATGATTTAATTTTTGACTTTTCTAAAATGGAGTTTAAACGTGTAATTGAATATTGCACGTAAGGCCCGGTATCCCCTTCAAATGATAAGGCCTTGTGCATCTCAAAAGTAATTATTTTATCAGGATCTTGCTTTAACATCGTAAAAATAATACCTCCCATGGCTATGCACCAAGCCGTATGATCTATTTTGCCTTGATTCCAATTTTTATGTCTGGAAATAATTTCAATTTTAGCTAACTCAATGGCGCGAGCAATAAAGTCTTGCAGAGTAATGACTGTGCCTTTGCGACTACTCATGGCTCCTTCGGGCAAAGTAACAAATTCAAAACTTAGATGCTTGAGAGGAATTTTATATCCCATTATTTTTAAAACTGCGAATAATTGTTTAAAATAATGGGATTGGCGCGCGTCCACAACCAACAAGCTTTCATGCATATTGGGATATTCTTCGAGCTTTTTTTCAGCTAACGGAATATCTTTTGTGGCATATAACATGTTGCCGTCAGATTTACGCAACATAAACACTCCCAATTTTTGTTGTTGAATTTCAGGATCAGGATAAGCATCCAAATCAATAATAATAGCGCCTTCGGATTCGATAGCAATGTCTTCGGCAATTAAACGATTAACAATTTCTTTACTTTGTTCAATAAACTCGCTTTCTAGATATTGTCGCTTTAAAATTACACCAAAATCCTGCAGATAACGATAAAGCTCTTGCAAACTCCAACGTCGTGTTTCCTGCCATAAAAATTTCCAAGCTGAATCATCAGCTTCTAATTTGGCCTGTATATAAGATACCTCTTTTTTGAAATCTTCATTTTCTTCAAGGACCTTTGTGGATTCGGCGTAAATATTACCTAAGTATTTACCTGTTCGATTAGAGGGATCCACGCTTTCGATTATTTGGTGAGCCCATTCTAATGTTAGATTAGCAATAATATGAGAAGCCCAAATATTTTCGGGCATTGGGATAAAAGGTTTAATCTTTTCACCTTTTTTAACCTCCGGAGTTTTTTGCTCGATTTTTGAGGATGCTTTACGCACTAAAAGCCAAATACATTTGGATACATTGACCCCCATATCATTAATGTAAGATACAGGAATGCTTTTATAGCCGGAAAAATCTAAAATACGATCGATAGATAAACCATAAAGAATGTTACGTAGATGCCCAACGTGAAATTCTTTATGCGAATTTAAATTGGCGTACTCCAACATGATTTCTTTATTGGATCCAATCATGCTTTGACCATATTTATCACCACTTTCCAAAACCTCATGTAAAACGCGATGCGCTAACAACGGAGTATTTAAAGTAAAATTTATATAAGAACCAAGAGCAGAAGCATTTTCGATTATATCGCCTTTGGATTTGATTTTACTGGCGATATCTTTAGCTAATTCGGCAGGATTCTTGCCTTGTTCTTTTGCTAACTTGAAACAACCAAAAGCAAAATCCCCCATCTCAGACTTGGGAGGCACAGTAATTTCATCAGCATGAACTATTGTTTCTGTTATTTCGCTGATAATGCGAGCAATATTGAAACGAAGAGCTTCTAAAGTGTACATAATAAGTATATCCATTGGTGATATTGCACGAATAACTTACCCAATGATGCACGTATGATTAGACAAAGGCTAACTCTGCTACGCTTAAAGACTTTGTGTAACAAGTCAAGATTAAAATTCATCACAAATTATCTTGGTTTACTTATAATAAACCTGTTTTTGCTTTAATCTTGATTAACTCATTTATTGTGATATTATAATTTGATTTTAAGATTTAATTATTTTTACAAAACTTCTTTTTCCTTTTTGAAGGATAACTCCCTTGGATGTAATAGAGACTTCAGCGCCTTCATCTTTAACTACCTCGCCGGCAAGACGAACAGCGCCTTGATTGATTTGACGGCGCGCGTCGGTTTTGGATGTAGCTAAATTAGAATCAACCAAAAGATCGACAATACTTTTTTTAGATGCCTTTATTTTAAGTTCTGGAACTTTATCAGGAATCGAATGTTTTTTGAAAAGGTTATTAAAATGCTCTTCAGCTTTAATCGCTGATGCTTGATCGTGCCAAGCTTCAACAATAGTGCGAGCGAGCAAACGCTTGAATTGCACGGGATTCTCACCGGAGGCCATCTTTTTAACCATGTTTTTAATTTCTTTGTCGGAAACATCTGTACAAAGTTCAAAACCAAGCTCAATCATACCATCAGTCCAGCTCATAATTTTGCCAAACATATCTTCGGGCTTATCATCAAGAGTAATCATATTCCCCTCGCTCTTACCCATTTTTTTTCCAGTCGGATCAGTAAGAAGCTTGCAGGTTAAAACATACTTTTCTTTGCTTTTGAGAGACTTGAGAAGATTGCGACCGACGAGCATGTTGAATGTTTGATCATTGCCACCAATTTCGATATCAACATCCATTGCAACCGAATCATAAGCTTGCATGAGCGGATACATGAATTCGTGTATATATATGGGCTTGGGTGGAGTTTCCTTCATGCGACGGACAAACATATCGCGTTCGAGCATTTGTTGAACCGTAAAATTAGATGATAACTCCAAAACATCTGCAAAAGACATCGCCCCAAGCCATTCGCTATTATATTTGATTTCAACTGGATTGCCGGTAACAGAGCCATCCATATCTAAAATCTTACTCGCTTGCTCACGATAACTTTTACAATTTTCTAAAACTTGCTCATGTGTGAGTTTTTTACGAACAGCGCCTTTGTCGGTTGGATCGCCGATCATGGCCGTAAAATCACCAATAAGTAAAATTATACGATGACCCATGTTTTGCAATTCGCGAAGTTTGCGCATGGCAATAGCGTGACCCAAATGCAAAGAACGCCCTGTGGGATCAATTCCAAGATATGCAGTAAGACGCCTACCAGAACTTAAAGCTGTAAAAAAAGCTTTTTGATTAGGATAAGCGTTTTCAACAGCTCTAGTTAAAACTTTGGTTATATTTACTTTGTCGGTATTTACTTTAATCATGTAAAAATGATAGCGAAAATGGCGATAAAATGCAAAAACTCATTTATTACCGTCTTGAGTTTTTTGCGCTATTAACGCGCTAATCTAAACAAAGATCGTAGAAAGAATTAAATCATCATTTGCAATCTTTGTTTTAAAGCTTGTTGTTTTTGCTTGGCTTCGTTGAGCTTATTGCGCATTTCAAATACAATTTTTTCTGGAGCTCTGGATGTGAATTCATGATTGGCGAGTTTGGCTTCAGCTGATTCGATGTACGACTCCAGCTCAATAATTTCTTTTTGAAGTTTGGCTTTTTCTGCTTCAATATCGATAGCTTCGATCAAATTCAAACCAATGGTCATGGACCCCGAAACCGCCATGACCCAATTATCATCAATTTCTTCAACTAAAACAATTTTTTCCGCGCGAGTGAGAGATTTAATTACTTTAATATTATCTTCAATAAGAAGACGGCCTTGAGTTTGATTATTGATGATAGCAAAATCAACCTTCTTAATAGGTTCGATGCTTTGCTCACTACGTAAACGACGCAGATCGGTGATAAGATTACGTAGTATTTCAAATTCATTCGATGCTTGATGTTCGATGTCTGGTGTTGCATTAGGCCATTCGGCTACAATTAATTGATTTTTGTTGAACTGACTCCAGATATACTCTGTTACAAAAGGCATAAAAGGATGCCAAAGTTTGAGAATAGCGCGCAAAATGTGTAAAAGGATTTTTGATTTATCACCTTCAATTTTAGCAATTTCCAAGTACCAATCCGCAAGATCATTCCATGTAAAATCTCGAAGTTCTTCACCGGCCGGCGATAATTGATATGTTTCGATTTTATTAGTTACTGAAGCGATAACCTCATTTAGACGATTTATAATCCATCGGTCTGCCAATGTTTGAATTTGGAGCTTTGAATCTTGAACATCATTTTCAGATAAATCTGGATTCAATGCATTGGATTCTAAGTTTGTCAAAATAAAACGAGAAATATTCCATAATTTGTTGGTAAAATTACGAAAATCCTTTATTTTTTCTTCGGATAATTTTTGGTCTAAGCCCGGAGAGGTGCCAAGAACCAGAGCCAAACGCACTGCGTCAGTACCATATTTTGAAATCATTTCCATCGGTTCGATTATGTTACCTAATGATTTACTCATTTTTCTACCATGCTCATCAAGGACCAAGCCGTGTAAATATGTGTCCTTAAACGGTACTTCTCCCAAAGCATAAGTGGTCATAAGAATCATACGAGCAACCCAGAAAAAGATTATATCTCGACCTGTCTCAAGTACATTTGTTGGATGATATTCTTTGAGCTCGCCGGATTTAACCAAATTACCATCAGTATCAATGGATGCTGAATCTGGCCATCCAAGAGTTGAAAAAGTCCAAAGACCAGAGGAAAACCATGTATCAAGAGTATCCGGATCGCGTACCCAACCTTCGCCTTCAGGTTCAGAACCAACGAAGATATCTTCTTGCATACCTTGCTGTTCATCGCTTACTGACTTTTTGTACCATACTGGGATTTGATGACCAAACCAAATTTGACGACTAATGCACCAATCTCGCAAATTATCTATCCAACTATAATAAATCTTTTTCTGATTTTCTGGATAAATATTGATTTGTCCGGATTCAACAGCATAATGCATCAACTCTTTAAGAGTGGCAGACTCACTAATTTTCCATTTTCCCAAGGTATTTTGCCGAACTTTAAAAGGCTTATTAACGCGTATAAACCATTGCAACATAGGCAACTGCTCCACCGGATTACCGCCTCGTTCAGCGACCATGAGGTTTTGCGGGATGATTTCTTCCTTGATGAGACATCCTTGTTCTTTGAGCATGGAGATACATTTAGCTCTTGTTTCGGCAATAGTTAAACCAACAAATTCAGGGCCGGCTTCAGGCAACATTCGCGCGTCTAAACCTATTACGGGAATTGTTTTTAAATTGTGACGCTCGGCAATTTCGGCATCTATCATTGAGTGCGCTGGCGTAACACCAAGCGCTCCTGTTCCAAAATTAGGATCAACTTCTTTATCAGCAATTACTTTAACTTTTATTGATTTTCCACAATATTCGGCCGTTAGCTCTTGTCCGATAAATTGCTTATATCTGTCATCATCCGGATTTACCGCCACAGCAGTATCACCAAACTTAGTTTCTAAACGAGTGGTGGATATGGCAATTGGAAAATTTTTATCATAGGTAAATGTAACAAAATTCGCAGAGGTTTCTTTGTGTAAAACTTCGTCATCCGATAATGTGGTTTTAAAAACCGGATCCCAATTAACAATACGATAACCGCGTTCGATTAAACCATCTTCATACATCATCTTAAAAATTGCATTTACCGCTTTGTTCCGCTCTTCATCTAAGGTATATTTTTCACGATTCCAATCCATGGATCCGCCCATAGCCTTACACTGACTAACAATATTATCCCGCGAGTCTTGAGCAAAATCACGTACTCGTTTTAAAAATTCTTCGCGTCCTAATTCTTTTTTTGGATCTTTTATTCCTTCTTTAATCAAAAGCTGTTCAACTTTAACTTGAGTCGCAATAGCGGCATGATCAGTGCCAGGTATCCAATATGTCTTATTTCCACGCATACGATAATGACGAATCAAGATATCCTCAATTGCGACTGTTTTTGCATGCCCAAGATGCATATTGCCTGTTCGATTCGGAGGAGGTAGTACGATACAATATGGTTTGCCTTGCAGATTGCGCTCAGGTAATTTATCTGGATTAAAATAACCAGACTCTTCCCAGAGCTTGTAGATATCATTTTCAATATTTTTAGCTTCGTAAACTTTAGGTAGATCTTTATAGCTCATAATGAATTGAATATTACGGGAATAGAAGTAAAATCGCAAGTATAGCTTGATTAACAAAATTGGCAAAATTAGCAAGATTGACTAGAGTTAATCCTATTAATCTGATTAACAAAAAAATGATTTAAGTAAAATTTATTATTTTGCGAGATGTATGAGATCCATAACCGATCGTTAAATAAAATTTCCAAATAATAAAAAGAAAACTCCCGAGAGATGGGAGCTAAATGTCAGTAAAAAAACTTCTGTGACACATGCCACAAAATGATAGATGGTTGAGAAGCCACGGCGTAAATAGTTGATCTATATTATTCGAATTCGGGTAATGCAATACAGAGCCAAATGCCCTCTATTCATCCACGAAAGGATAGCCGTAATTATCAAGTTTAATGTCATCGCACTCGTAATACGGTGGAGGTTCGCTGATATGATATTCTTCTCCGTCTCCAAAGAAACCTTCTCGATCTTGCGGTTCTCGTTCGAGCACCGCATGGATTGACGAAGGAGCCTCTCTGGAAAAAATCCACGAAACCTGTCGCGCCAATGATTCAGCCATCTTCACCTTCCTCCATTTCCGGATTATCGAACAGACTACGGCTATTATCTTCGATGAATATCTTGGATTCAGCGGATTCGATATCATCGCGGATCATGTCGTCTTGACATCTAAACCGAGGAAAACGCCTCAAGCTTAAAAATGCTTCAAGCAAAAGCGATGATTCATATTCCAATACTGATCCTGTTTTTGTTGTCGGCATTTTCTCCTCTTTGAAATATTGTCTGTGGAGTAAAAATTAAAGAGCGATTAATATTGTCGCGAATTTTTTTTGCTTTGTCAACCTTCTGTACGCGTCCACCGCATATGACACTCTTTGCTTGATTCTTAACTCACAATACAACATATATCAAACTAAATTGATGGATGATATATATTCAAGTAATTTTTATTATTTTTAAATTAACCTAAGGAATTCCTATTTATTGTTACTAGCTTGAACTAAATAAGTAGTGAAATACACATTAATAAAAACTTAAAAAATCAGTAAATTAGGATATTTTTCACTAAGTTTTTGTTTTTCGTCTTCTGGCACTTTGTCAAGATAAATATAACCTCTAACCTCAATATCAGTTAAATCGAGACTTTTGGTTGAAGTAAGTCTATTGAGGAAGAGACTTCCTCTAATTTCTTTTGGCAATTTAAGACCTTCAGCTGAAGTGAGACCACTGAGAAAGAGATTATAAATTTTGTCCGGTAGATTGAGACCTTCGGCTGAAGTGAGGCTTTTGAGGAAGAGATCCCCTTCAATTTTGTCTGGTAGTTTGAGACCTTCGGCTGAAGTGAGGCTTTTGAGGAAGAGATTCCCTTCAATTTTGTCTGGTAGTTTAAGACCTTTAGCCGAAATAAGACTGTTGAGGTAGATATAACCCCTCACATATTTGATAATTTCAGGAAAATCCAGCTCTGTTATGAAATCTAAATCCAAATCAGTATTACAAATAACTGAACCATCGTCATTGAATTCAAAATTTTCTTTTACCCAATCCTCATCACCAAGATAGTATTTTTTTGCCCAAGCGATGATTCGTTTTAGAGGATCAAGACGTTCTTCTTCTGCTATTTTTAATTTCTCTATTTCTTCATCGCTCATCGCTCCCTCTAAACCATTAGCTGGAATATCTGTAATATTTGGATTGCTTGGATCTTGTTCATCTTCTTTCCCTAATACACTTTTAACTTTTTTCACATCTCCTTCTGGTAAATAAGCTTCAAATAAACCAAAGAAATCAGGGTTTCCTGTATTAGGCGCTTCAAAAGGATTATTTATGTTGTTGTTTTTAAAAATTGACATAATTTAATTATA